>DVNE01000035.1 GCA_018714625.1 Candidatus Coproplasma excrementigallinarum | reverse complement strand
CCCGCAGCTTTTAAAGCTGCGGGCACGCCTGTGCGTATTTATCAGTCTACGCCCATTATCTCCTGAATAAACTGCTCGTAGTCCTCGCGCCCCGCCTTAATAAAGTCAATGGCGGCGTAAGGGTGTACGTTGTACAGTCCCGTAAGCAGGTAAGCCGTGTCGTAACCCCACGTCACTTCTTTTGCAAGCGGGTTCATGTACTCGCGTATAAACTTCAGAACGGGCTCCATCTTATACTTAGGATTTTTCAAAAATCCCAAAAGCGCCTCGGTAAAGCAGTTGCCCGCGCCTCGTCCCATACCGCGCACGGTGGAGTCAAGGTAGTTTACGCCGCGCGCACACGCCTCTATGGTGTTGGCAAACGCAAGCTGCTGGTTGTTGTGTGCGTGAATACCCACCTGCTTGCCGTACTTTGCCGCAACTTCCATGTACATATCGCATATCGGCCTTATCTGTTCGGGGTACAGCGCGCCGTAGCTGTCCACAATAACCATTACGTCTGCGGGCGACTGTCCTATAAGCTCGAGTGCGCTCCTCAGGCTGCTCTCCTGCGTCTTGGATATCGCCATAACGTTGCAACTCGTCTTGTAGCCCTTTGCGGCGCAGTACTCTATCATCTCTATGGCAGAGGGTATCTGGTTCACATACGTTGCAATGCGGTACATATCTATCGCGGATTCTGACTTGGGAATAACCTCTTCTTTAAGGTCCACTCTGCCCACGTCGCTCATAACGCTGATAAGCATGCCCGACTTGTTTTCGCCTACAATGGCGCGTA
Source organism: Candidatus Coproplasma excrementigallinarum (assembly GCA_018714625.1). Classification (GTDB taxonomy): domain Bacteria; phylum Bacillota; class Clostridia; order Christensenellales; family Borkfalkiaceae; genus Coproplasma; species Coproplasma excrementigallinarum. Next base: position 9,974 of record DVNE01000035.1, on the reverse strand, counting down.
TATCCTTTTCGTCGCAGAATTTCCACTTGCCGAATTTCGAGCCGTCGAACAGCTTTCTTGAAACTTTGTAGCCGAACTCCATAATGTCCACGCCTGCGGCAATGTTTGCCTTATACAGCGCCTTTACAAAGTCGTCCTTAAAGTGGAAGTTGTTGACCAGACCGCCGTCGCGCAGCGTTGCGTCAAGTATTCTTACGCCCTTTCTGTATGACTGAAGGGTTCCTACGTTTTCCATAATTATCTCCGCGCGCCGCTTAAAATACGCCCGTTTTATCTGTATTGGTGTGTTCACTGGTGCGGCGCAGTTTCTGATTGGGTTTTTTACATTCTAACAGAAAACTCCGCATGTTGTCAACCAAGGTTTTAAAATTTCATTTTGTGGCGTTTGGACGAAAATTGTGCAAAATGCAGTGCTGCCCCCTGCGCGCAGTTTTTTAAAGCAGGAGCGGACGGGTGATGGGGGGGGAGGCGGCAAATAGAAAATGCGCGAGCGGACGGACAACGGGGAGGCGGGAAAAGGTGCGGCGCGCGCAGTCCTGCGCGCGCCGCACTTTAAAAGCACAAACGCCGCCGCGCACCCAGTCGCCATTAAAAGTGTAAACAAGCAGTGCGCGCAAATGCGGGCAGCAGGTATAAATATTATATTATATGGTAAAAACAATTCAGTGTGCTGAAGTAAAAATCCTCAAAAACGTGTTTATTGCGCGCAGACGTGCAATTTTGTATAAATTTTGCTCAATTCGGTTGACAAACATCAAAACCTCTGTTAAAATAGCCATTGCTGTTATGGTTAATTTGGGTCGTTATGCAGGTAACGACCTTAAAGCAGTGTTTTTGCAATCCTTTTCTTCAATGAGGGTTGCAACATAAAAAAGACTTTTCTCCGCAATCATTTAAGGGAAGGTGCGGGTAAAAGATGTATTCCACAGGCTCAAGGCCGAGTAATACAAGGAGGATAAAAAATGCCCACAATCAATCAGCTTATAAAGCACGGCAGGGAAAAGCAGATTTACAAGTCGAAGTCACCTATTCTCGACAACTGCCCCCAGAAGCGCGGCGTATGCCTTTCGGTTACGACCACCACACCTAAAAAGCCTAACTCCGCAATAAGAAAGATTGCCCGTGTGCGCCTTACAAACAAGCAGGAAGGTACCGTTTACATCCCTGGCGAAGGTCATAACCTTCAGGAACACTCCTCAGTGCTCATCCGCGGCGGCCGTGTAAAGGACTTACCCGGCGTTCGTTACCACATCATCCGCGGCGCGCTCGATACGGCTGGCGTTGCAAAGCGCAAGCAGGCACGTTCACGCTACGGCGCTAAAAGACCCAAGGCTTAATCGCCACTAAAAAAATTTAATCCTACTTGTTTCGGAATATATCTTCCCTTAACCGATAAAAGTAGGCAGTATTCGCCACGTGCGTAAGTTTTTATGCAAACAGGCGGAGAAGGATTGCTACTACACAATATTATAAGCTCGCAAAGGCGGCAAAAGCTGCAGGGCTCACCCGCGTATGACTTGGCCGCACAGACATTGCGGACTTTTAAGCAGTGTGGCAAGCAACAGCTTATTTGGGGTCTGGAATAAAAAATTCAGATCCGCTTCTAAAAATAAAATAAAAGGAGATAAGTTATGCCCAGAAGAGGTAACGTCCCCAAGAGGGACGTGCTGCCCGATCCCGTGTATAATTCAAAGGTTGTAACAAAGCTTATCAACCAGATAATGTACGACGGCAACAAGGGTACGGCACAGAACATTGTTTACGACGCGTTCAAAATAATGTCTGAAAAGCTCGGACAGGACGCAATGGATATATTCAATCAGGCAATGAGCAACATCATGCCCGTATTGGAAGTAAAGGCAAGGCGTGTAGGCGGTGCCAACTATCAGGTGCCCATGGAAATCAGACCTGAAAGAAGGCAGACGCTCGCCATCCGCTGGCTGGTAATCAATACCAGAAAGCGCTCCGAAAGAGGTATGAGCGCAAAGCTCGCCGCTGAACTTATGGACGCTTTCAACAACACCGGCGGCACCGTGAAGAAGAAGGAAGATACGCACAGGATGGCAGAAGCCAACAAGGCGTTCGCTCACTTCAGATTCTGATAAAGTCGGGAGTTTTATATGGCAAGAGAATACGATTTACTTCATACCCGCAACATCGGCATTATGGCCCACATCGATGCGGGCAAAACCACCACAACAGAACGTATACTTTACTACACCGGCAGAACGCATAAGATTGGCGAAGTTCACGATGGCCAGGCCACCATGGACTGGATGGTTCAGGAGCAGGAGCGCGGCATCACCATTACTTCCGCCGCAACCACCTGCCACTGGATACGTACCGGCAAGACCAAGGCCGATGAATGCCGCATAAACATCATTGATACTCCGGGCCACGTTGACTTCACCGTAGAAGTTGAGCGTTCGCTCCGCGTTCTCGACGGCGCCATCGCAACTTTCTGCGCAAAGGGTGGCGTTGAACCCCAGTCTGAAACCGTATGGCGTCAGGCAGATAAATATAAGGTTCCCCGCATTGCATATGTAAACAAGATGGACATCAACGGCGCCAACTTCGAGCGTGCCGTAAAGATGATGAGGGAGAGGCTCAACGCCAACCCCGTTCCAATCGAGCTGCCCATCGGCAAGGAAGCTACTTTCCGCGGAATAGTAGACCTTATCGAAATGAACGCCGAAATCTACGATTCCGACGACGGCAAGCAGTATCATAAGGACGAAATTCCCGCCGATATGCAGGCCGAGGCTGAAGAGATGCACATGAAGGTCATGGAGGCCGCAGCCGAAGGCGACGACGAGCTCATGGAGAAGTTCCTCGATACCATGGAACTTACCCCCGACGAGATAAGGAAGGGCCTCAGAAAGGCTACCATAGCCATGAAGTGCTGCCCCGTTCTCTGCGGTTCGTCCTACAAGAACAAGGGCGTTCAGATGCTTCTGGACGCAGTTATAGACTTCCTTCCCTCCCCCGTAGACGTAGACCACGTCAAGGGCATCAACCCCAAGACGGGCGAAGAGGAAGAGCGCAAGACGGACGACGAAGAGCCTTTCTCCGGCCTTGCATTCAAGATTGCAACCGACCCCTTCGTGGGCAGGCTTGCATACTTCAGAGCTTATTCGGGCGTTCTGGAGAGCGGTTCCTATGTTTATAACTCCACAAAGGGCAAGAGGGAGAGAGTTGGTCGTCTCGTACAGATGCACGCCAACAACCGTACTGAAATTCCCCGCGTCTACTCGGGCGATATATGCGCCATAGTAGGCCTCAAGGATACCACCACAGGCGATACCCTCTGCGACGAAGACCATCCTATCGTACTCGAGCAGATGACCTTCTCTGACCCCGTTATTCAGCTCTCTATCGAGCCCAAGACAAAGGCTGGTCAGGAAAAGATGACCATGGCTCTTATCAAGCTCGCAGAAGAGGACCCCACTTTCAAGACTTATACCGACCAGGAGACCGGCCAGACCATTATAGCAGGTATGGGCGAACTCCACCTCGATATTATAGTAGACCGTCTGCTCCGTGAATTCAAGGTAGAGGCAAACGTAGGTGCACCTCAGGTTGCCTACCGCGAAACATTCAAGCAGGCCGTAGACGCCGAAGGCCTTTACAAGAGGCAGTCCGGCGGTAAAGGTCAGTACGGTCACTGCAAAATCCACCTCATTCCCGGCGAACCCGGTTCAGGCTACGTATTCGAAGACCTCACCGTCGGCGGCTCTATTCCCAAGGAATATATCCCCGCTATCGATAAGGGTATTCAGGGCGCTGCCAAGAACGGTTTCCTTGCAGGCTATGAAGTCGTTGACTTCAAAGTACAGGTTTACGACGGAAGCTACCACGAAGTAGACTCTTCGGAAATGGCATTCCAGATTGCAGGTTCCATGGCGTTCAAGAACGGTATGGAAAAGGCAAAAGCCGTTCTGCTCGAGCCGATAATGAAGGTCGAGATTATCACTCCCGACGATTATTTCGGCGATATAATGGGCAACGTAACTTCCCGCCGCGGCACCATCGTCTCCACGGACGACCGTGCAGGCGCAAAGGTAGTCGATGCCGAAGTACCTCTTTCCGAGATGTTCGGCTATGCTACCGACCTTCGTTCCCGTACCCAGGGCCGCGGACAGTTCACCATGCAGTTTGATCATTATGCAGAAGTTCCCAAGTCCGTAGCCGAAAAGGTAATCGGCGAAAGGTCAAAGAGGAACGCGTAACTTTTAGGCAGGGCGCGGAACTATCGCCGCAAGGCGAAATAATGGCCGGCGCGATAAGCGAAGCGTGCGCCGCTCATTAAATAGTTCCCAAGTCCGTAGCCGAAAAGGTAATCGGCGAAAGGTCAAAGAGGAACGCGTAACTTTTAGGCAGGGCGCGGAACTATCGCCGCAAGGCGATGGTTAATGGTCGTAAGGCTGTGCGCTGTGCAACAGATGCGTATAAAATCTGCGCAAAACGCGCGGATGGACATTAAAATTAACGCAGGCCGCCACGCAGCGGCGGTCTGCCTAAAAATTTTTTAAATATAAGCATTTTTTGATTGTATTTTTAAAATTTTTAATATATAATGTTTAAGTACCCTGAAATGGGTATTCAGGCAGCAAATTGAAATGATAGATAGCTGCGTCGCCTCAAAAAGGCAAAAGTTATCGTTTAAATATTAAATTTAAAGGAGAAAACCAAAATGGCAAAGGCTAAGTACGACAACAGCAAGCCCCACGTTAACATTGGCACTATCGGCCACGTTGACCACGGCAAGACCACTCTGACCGCAGCTATCACTATGGTAATGGCGTGCAAAGGTCAGGCTCAGAAAATGAGATACGACGAAATCGATAAGGCTCCCGAAGAGAAAGCCCGTGGTATAACAATAAATACCGCGCACGTTGAGTATCAGACAGATAAGCGCCACTATGCGCACGTTGACTGCCCGGGACATGCCGACTACGTTAAGAACATGATCACCGGTGCCGCTCAGATGGACGGTGCCATCCTCGTAGTTGCAGCAACCGACGGTCCCATGCCCCAGACCCGCGAGCACATCCTGCTTGCCCGTCAGGTTGGTGTGCCTTACATCGTAGTATTCCTTAACAAGTGCGACCAGATGGACGACCCTGAACTTCTTGAACTCGTTGAAATGGAGATAAGGGACGTTCTCAACCAGTACGGCTTCCCCGGAGACACAACTCCTATTATCCGTGGTTCTGCACTTAAGGCTCTTGAAAAGGCTACTTCCGGCTGCTCCGATGCAGAAGTTCTTGCTTCTCCTGAATGCAAGTGCATCCTTGAGCTCATGGACACCATCGACAACTACATTCCTACCCCTGTACGTGATACAGATAAGCCCTTCCTTCTTCCCGTGGAAGACGTATTCACCATCTCTGGTCGTGGTACCGTTGCTACCGGCCGTGTAGAGCGTGGTGTTGCACACGTTGGCGATCCCGCAGAAATCGTAGGCCTTATCGATAAGCCCGTAGGCACCGTTATCACCGGCCTTGAAATGTTCCACAAGAGCGTTGATGAAGCTATCGCAGGCTTCAACATCGGCGCACTTCTTCGTGGTATCGATCGTAAGGGCATTGAAAAGGGTCAGGTTCTTGCTAAGCCCGGCACTGTTAAGACCGCAACCAAGTTCGAAGCTCAGGTTTACGTTCTTAAGGCAGAAGAGGGCGGCCGTCATACTCCTTTCTTCAACCACTATCGTCCTCAGTTCTTCATCAGAACTACCGACGTTACCGGCTCCATCGACCTTCCTGAAGGCACCGAAATGGTTATGCCCGGCGACCATGTAACCATCGTCGTTGAGCTTATCAAGCCCGTAGCTGTTGAAGAAAAGCTTAAGTTCGCTATCCGTGAAGGCGGCAGAACCGTAGGTTCCGGCGTTATCTCCAAGGTTTTGAACTAATCTTTAACAAATAGCATTAAAAAGCGTTTGCTGCAAGGCAAACGCTTTTTTTATGTTGTGTGCAATTTCTGTCTGTTGCGGGCAGGATATAGGGAGGATGCTGCAAACAGTTAACTTTGTATATAAAATTGCCGCTAATCTTACCTGCGTACTAAGTAGCAGTTTCTTGTTAAAGTGCCGCCTATTTTCCAAAAAGCGGGAATTGTATGAATTTATCGGTGTCCAGCATTGACCAAGCGTGACTGTATAATTCATTGCGTGCACAAGATGGATTGAAGGTAGTGGACAGGGTAAAGTAAAGTCTGCCACGTTAGTGCGCCAAAGACTGTAACCCATTCAGAGGCATTTTATACAGCTTGCCTGCGTCAGCATTCAGGTAGTGCAGTATGATTTGCGTAGTAAAGCTTAAATTTATTTTAAGCGTGGTTTACAATGCTTACCCGTGTGCTTGCACTAAAAAATAAAGAGATATATATAGTTTTAAAGCATCTGAAACCCGTAGAATTCAATAATCATACTGCAAAGTTTTATTATAATATTCAGCTAAAAATAAGCAGTGCCCGCCTTTACTAATATATAGGCAAGCACTGCTTTTGTATATATAACTTGTTAAATTTAATATTTTTTGCAATGTTTACTTTGAATTAATCTGCGGGGCAGTTCTGGCATAAAATTCGCATAAGTTTTTAAGTGTGCAGTTTACGCAGTCGGGGCGCTGCGAATGGCAGACGCGCCTTCCGTGATAAATCAGCCAATGGTGCGCCTTTGACCATTCAGATTGCGGGATAATCTCTTTAAGCTGTTCCTCGGTCTTTTCGGGGGTGTTGGCGTGTGCCAGTCCCAGGCGGTTGGAAACGCGGAACACGTGCGTATCGACGGCTATTGCATCGCCGCCGAAGGCTACCGCATAAACAACGTTGGCCGTCTTCTGCCCCACGCCTGCAAGTTTTTTAAGGTCGTCATGCGCGGACGGGACTTCGCCGCCAAATTTTTCCACAATATCGCGGCTGGCAGAAAGTATGTGCGCCGCCTTGTTGCGGTAGAACCCGCAGGAATATATGTATTTTTCAAGCTCCTCCTGTGTAAGACCGAGCATTTTTTCTGGCGTGTTATGTTCTTTGAAGAGCACTTCGGTAACTTTATTTACCCGCTCGTCCGTGCATTGAGCCGAAAGTATGACGGCCACAAGCAACTCATACGGGCTGTTGTAGTGCAGCGCAGGCCGCGCGCCGGGATAAAGATTTTTAAGTTCTGCAAGTATTTTATCTGCTGTATTTCTGTCCATAGGCAGATTATATCACTTTACGGAAAAACTTTCAAGTTTGTTATAGCGTTTTTTCCGCATACTTTCATTCAGCCGCAAAAGAAATTTCGGAACGCCTGATTTCAAAGTTATTTGTAAATCCTTGATTAAATTGCGGCAACACTTCTGAACAGACGCAAAATGAAAGGGTCGACTTCTTTGGCATTTCTGTGCCGATTTTGAAGTCCGATTAAAAAACAGCCGCTGCTGTGCAGAGCACAGCGGCGGCTGTTCAGGTAAAATCAGTAGCAAATCAATAACCCGTCCTGCGTGCAGGCGGGGTGTAATATCCGTAAAACGCCGAGTAACCTCCGCGCGATATTGCATTTTTAGCCGCCCGTTGCATTGCTGCGGGAAAGGCTACTGAATAGCCGCAGCCCGCCTTCAGCTCCGCAGGGGTTGCAACTATCGAGGCAGGTATACCCGCCCCTTTCAGTTTTGCACGACATTCTATCGCCTGCGTGCGCGAGCGAAAAACCGCAAGTATCTCTGTCATTTCAAACACCTTTTCGGCTGTGGATTTATGCGGGCGCGCCCCCTTAAACATTCTCTGCATTTAGCTGAAAATTCGTCAAAAGCTGCCGAATTTTGCGCCGTCGCGCCCTATATTATATAATATGAAACTTTAAGGGGGTATGATATGATTTATTTTGATAATGCTGCGACGGGCGGCATAAAACCTCAGTCCGTGCTCTCGGCCGTGTCGGCGTCGCTTAAAATGTGCGCAAATCCGGGGCGGAGCGGACATAAACTCTCCATTGCCTGTATGGAGCGCGTCTATGCCTGCCGCCGTATGCTGATGGAGTTTTTCGGCGGCTACTCGTGCGACAGAACTATCTTTACAAAAAACTGCACCGAGGCGCTCAATATAGCTCTCCTCGGTACGCTGCGCGCGGGCGACAAGGTTGTAACCACTTTTGCCGAACACAACTCCGTTCTGCGCCCTCTGCAGTACCTTGAGGACAGAGGGGTGGAGATAACTCTCGCACCTCTCGGCAAAAACGGCGAAATCGACGCAACCAAGGTGGCCTCTTATGTTCACGCCGATACCAAGGCGGTCATAATAACGCTAGCATCCAACGTCACGGGCGCGTCGCCCGATATAAAAAAGCTGCGCGCACTTATTCCGCCCTGCACGCTGCTCTTATGCGATGGCGCTCAGGCGTGCGGACACGAGGCAATAAATATGCGCGAATGCGGCATAGATGCGCTTGCCGTGGCTGGTCATAAGGGTATGTACGGCATTCAGGGCAGCGGAGCTTTGCTGTTCTCTGAAAGGATAGACCCCGCGCCCATACTCTTCGGCGGCACGGGCAGCGAAAGCTTTAATCTGAATATGCCTGCGTTCTATCCCGACAGACTGGAGAGCGGCACGGTAAACTATCCGGCCATAGTCTCGCTTGCCGAGGGCGTACTCTATCTTAAGTCACACTTCAACGAAGAGCGGGATAAGCTGTTTCATCTTACAAAACTGCTCATAGCCGAAATGGAGCAAATGCCGTTCATTCGGCTATATTCCCGCCCCAATTACTTCGGGATAGTGGCTTTTGCGATAGACGGCACCGAATCCGAGCGGGCGGCCTACCGCCTTTCGGAAGAGTTTTCGGTATGTGTACGCGGCGGACTGCACTGTGCGCCGCTCATGCACGAGGCTCTTGGCACTTCAGAGGGCGGACTGGTGCGCGCCTCGCTCTCGCCGTTTAATACCGAAAAGGAGGTCGAGCTGTTTTTAACGGCACTGAAATTCTTTGCCGTAAAATAAATTGACCCCCACATATGCCGCAACCAATGCCTTTTCAGTAGCTTTTAAAACAAATTTACAGTCGCTTGAGGCGCGCAATAATGCTCTTCAGCTTCATTCGCTTGAACCCGTCGAGCGAGGGCGCCATAAGGCTGTAAAAGTTGTCGAGGTCCTGGTTTGTAAGAGTGCCCTCTCGCTTTCCGCGTTCCGCCTCGGCGATTACCGCCTTCATTATGTCAAGTTCGCTCTTGCCCGCCATTGATTGCGCCACGCGCTGAACAAGCTTTACGCCCTTGTCGTCCTCAAAACCGTTGTTCTGCCCCGAGCCGTCGGGCGTGCCCTTTCCGCCCTGCCCGCCAGAAGAAAAACTTTTAAAATCTTTCATAGCGTCCTCCGCATATAATATATTAGTATCAATTTATGCGGCGGTAAAAAATAATGCAACTGTTTTTAATTCTTCTGCTGCTCATGTACGGCGGGAAGGGACTAAATTTCAGCACTTTAAAGCAGTTCGAACCGATACTCGAAACTTTCGGCGGTAAGGAGCTCAAGGATGCGCTGAAGGGCGCAGAGGAGCTGGAAGAGGTAATATCGGCGGTAGGCAAGTTCGGCAGTCAGGGCAACACCTCTTCCGACGGAGTAAATTCGGGCGGCAGCGGCAGTTTCGCGGGCAGCGGCGCGCAGTCTGGCGGACACAATACTTCAGGTGGCGGCAGTTCTGACGGGCAGCAGAATAATTTACATAAAGAATACGAGCATAATAACTTTTCGGCAGGAAGCGCGACTTCTGGTGCTCAGCAGGCAAATGCGCGCGATTACAGCGCCAAGGACGTAGAGCCGAACAGAGAGCAATACGGCCGTGGCGACGTCAATTTCGGGCTTGACCCCGTTGCGCCGATAGCCGACAGAGAGATAATATATCGCCTTGCACGGTATTTTGCCTCGCAGCCGCACGGCGCGTGAATGGCGTCCGTACTTTTTCGTTGTGGCAAAAATCTGTACAGCACGGCAAAAAT
>DVNE01000034.1 GCA_018714625.1 Candidatus Coproplasma excrementigallinarum | reverse complement strand
AAATTTGCGCCGCCCTCCCGTTAAAAAAAGATTATTATTTAATTTTATTTTGAGTGCATTGGTTTTACAAAGCGTTTTTTGCGCAACGGCAACCAAGGTGTTGCGGTTTTTAAAGGTTTTTACCCTTAAATTTCCACCTCGCCCGTAAACACAAGCGTTGCGGGGCCCTCCATGTACACCGTTTCGTCGGTGTAGGTTATGCGCAGCTCGCCGCCGAGCAGTTCAACGGCAATCTCCGTGTTCTTATCGCAGAGGCCGCCGAGCACAGCCGCCACCGCCGAGGCGCAGGCTCCCGTGCCGCAGGCGAGCGTTTCGCCGCTACCGCGCTCCCACACGCGCATTTTGAGCTTGTTTTTGCCTATGACTTTTACAAATTCTGTATTTATGCGCTCGGGGAAGAGCGAAAGTCTTTCAAATATCGGGCCGTAGTGTTCAAGCCCTACGCTGTCGGGGTCCTCAAAAATCACGCAGTGAGGATTGCCCATGGATACGAGCGTAATGTTGAATGAGCGCCCCTCCACCTCTACGGGGAAGTTTACCACCTTTTCGCCGCTGAGCGTGCTGGGTATATCCCCGGCGCGCAGTATGGGCGCGCCCATATCCACCTTTACAGAGCTGACTTTACCGTCCTCGCCAAGGTGCAGGTCGAGTTTTTTTATGCCCGAAAGCGTCTCTACGGTTATCTTTTCGCCCTTTACATAGCCGAGGTCGTGCGCAAGTTTGCCTATGCAGCGTATGCCGTTGCCGCACATCTTGCCCTCAGAACCGTCGAGGTTGAACATACGCATACGGCAGTCTGCAATCTTTGAGGGGCAGAGCAGAATTATACCGTCGCCGCCTATCCCGAAGTGTCTGTCTGAAAGTTTTATTGCCAGCTCTTCGGTATTTTCAAGCTCGCCGTTCATACAGTCGAAATATATGTAGTCGTTGCCTATGCCCTGCATCTTATAAAACTTTTTGAGCATGTTAAAAAATCCTTTATAAAAATTCAAAGGCGCATTGCTGCGCCCGTATAATTTTTTTATTTCTGCCGCGCCTTTTATTGCGCGATGTTTGTTGTGCCGTACTCTTAATTGGCCGCGCCGATTTTTGCGCCGCACCATATATTGGCCGCACCTATTGCGCCGCGCACCTTAATTAACCGAGCAGTTAATTGTTGGTGTACATCTGCTTGTAGGGGTTGGCGCTGTTGGGGGTGAGCACAAAGAAGTTGTGCGCAAGAAGTTCGTCGGCATTGTACTCGGGGAAGAAGTTGCACCAGTCACGCACAAGCTCGGATAATTCGGCTATATCTGCGCCCCATTTCTTTTCAGAGGCAACCTGGCGGGGCAGCGAGCGGGGAAGAACGTCGCAGCGAAGATAGATAACTCCGCCGTGCATACCCGTGCCGCAGAAGTTATTTATTATGGGCAGACCGTCGGTATTCTGGCCGAGCACAACAATTACGCCGCCCGCCTGGTATTCGCCGAGGAATGAACCTGCCCTGCCGCCGACAACTATGGCAGGTCTGAAATCCATGTAGGCCTTCATATGAATGCCCGCACGGTAGCCTATGTTGCCGCGGATATATATTCTGCCGCCGCGCATGGCGTAGCCCGTGGCGTCGCCCGCGTTGCCGTATACGATTATCTTTCCGCTGTTCATTGTGTCGCCCGTGGCCTCCTGAACGTTGCCGTGAACTATCACCTCGCAGCCGTTCATATATGCGCCGAGCGCGTTGCCGGGCACGCCGTTTATTACTATGCGCTTGCCCGAAAGGCCGTCGGCTATGTACCTTTGACCGACGCAGCCGTTTATAGTTATATCTGTATCCTTACTTTCGCGCACGATGCGGTTAAGCGCCTCGAAATGCACGTTTTCATCTACGGTTATTTCCATAATAGACCTCCTTGCTAATACACGGGAAACTCTTATCCCGCGTCAGGCAAAAAACCAGAGGGAATGAGCTTGAATTTTTATCTGCCGCTACCGTTTACAGGCCATTAAATGGCGTTGGTTGCGGCATATTACGGGGGCAATTTATGCCGTACACATTTTTGCTTGCGCCGTTAGCTGTCAGCGATATGCAGGCAATTTAAAAGGCAATCAGACCTGCTGTGCAAGCTTTTGCTTGCGTACCTCTTTTGAAAATGCCAGAAGCTGCGGCTCTTGTTCGAGAAGCGCAAAGTCCACTTCGTCGAGCGGCGTCTTTTCGCGTATGAGCGAAGTATATATGCCCGCGCGCAAAAAGTTGTTTATGAGTATGAAGCCGACAAGGCGGCCGTCCTTTACAAACAGTTTTTTATAGGTATTGTCGTGAATATCGGCTATGACCTCGCCTTCGTACACGCCCGCGGTGAGCACGTGCGTTTCAAAAAAGCCGATGGCGTTCATGGGAATGGCGTCAGTATGGGAAGCTATGCCGCCTGCCATATTCACGCCTGCGATGTTGCCCTGGAAATAGGCGTTGGGAAGAAGCGCAAGTATGCGGTTGGAACCGATGGAACTGTCGAACCCCTCGGCGCAGTCGCCTGCGGCGTACACGTCGGGTATGGACGTGTGCATGCCCTTATCCACCACTATGCCGCGGTTTACCTCGCCGCCCGCCTCCTTTACAAGGTCGGTATTGGGGCGCACGCCAACGGCAACCACGAGTATATCGAAATCTATCTTCTTTTTGCTGTTTTTGAGGTATGCGGTGTTGCCATCGAATTTTTCCGCGCTGTCCGAGAGGAAGAACTTTACGCCCTTTTCTTCAAGTCCGCGCTGAACGAGCGCAGAGCCCTCGCTGTCGAGAATTGAGGGAAGAATACGGTCGGCCATATCGACGACGGTGACCGATTTTGCAAGGTGAAGTATGCCCTCCACGCACTTAAGGCCGATAAGGCCTGCGCCTATGACGAGCACATCCTTTTCGGGCGAGAGCGCGCCTTCAAGCGCGAGCATATCGTCCATAGTCATGAACGAGAATTTATCCTTGACGCCGTCCAGCCCCTGCATGGGCGGAACAAAGGGGCGCGAACCCGTTGCAGCGAGCAGTTTTTCGTACTCAATCTCCTTGCCGTTATCGAGTATAACCTTCTTTGCGGCGGCGTCAATCTTTGTCGCGGTGCGGCCGTAGTACACCGACACATCGTTTTTGCCGTAAAAATCGTCGGGACGGTAGCCCATATTTTCACGCTTTACCCTGCCGAGCAGGCAGTACGAGATAAGCGGCCTGCCGTAAACGGGGTAGTTTTCCGCAGAGATGACGGCTATGCCGCCCTCCTTATCCACGCTGCGTATGCCCTCTATGCAGGCGGTCGCCGCTATTGAGTTGCCGATTATAACATATTTCATAGTATATACCTTCAGACCTTACAATATTGCCGACTGCCGCAACCGCAGATTTTTATGGCTTATTGAAGTCGAACTGATTTTTGCACCGTCAACAAAATTTATGCCGACAGAATATTCTGCGCGTACGGCGGAAAATCCGCAGAAAATTACCTCTCTTCAAAGACAATGGCGTTGTTGGGGCAATTTCTGACGCAGTTGGGCTCGCCGCCCATCATATTGTCGGTGCAGAGCGCGCACTTCTGGGCGGCCTTACCGTCGGGGGCGGGCATGATTGCGCCGAAGGGGCAGACGAGGACGCAGGTATAGCAGCCTACGCACTTATCCTTGTTTATGCGCACTATACCGTATTCGTCCTTGGAAAGAGCGCCCGCTATGCAGCTTTTGATGCATATGGCGTTTGTGCAGTGGCGGCAATTTACGGCGAAGTGTACCGCATTGCCCTCCTCCCCCTCAACCTTTATGCGGGGGATAAATTCAGTTGTCCTGCCCTTGAGCTTGAACATCTTGTCCAGGCCTGAATTGGCAAACATACACTCGTACTCGCAGAGGTGGCAGCCGAGGCACCACTCTTCGTTAACATAGATCCTTTTCATCGCGTACCCACTGTTATTCCGCACATATGTGCGGGGTAATTGCCTTTTTTATATCAATACATCTTGATGCAGGCGTCGCGTTCAGCGCCTACAGAGACGTACCTTATGCGGCAGCCGCAGAGCTTTTCGAGAAGCTTTATGTAGTCGATAGCCTCTTTGGGGAGGTCTTCGGGCTTTTTGCAGCCCGATATGTCGCAGTTCCAGCCCTTGACCTTTTCAAACACGGGCTTGCAGTAGTCAAGCACGTCGGTGAAGGGGAAATCGTCTATTATCTTGCCGTCAAGCTCGTAGTGCGTGCAGATTTCTATCTCCTCGTAGTCGTCGAGAATGTCGAGCTTGGTGAGGGCAATTTCGTCCGCGCCCTGGCAGCGTATGCCGTAGCGCGAGGCAACCACGTCGAACGGGCCTACCCTTCTGGGTCTGCCGGTGGCCGCGCCGTACTCGCCGCCGAGCTCGCGCAGTCTTTCGGCCTGCTCGCCGAAGTATTCGCAGGTGAAGGGGCCTGCGCCTACGCAGCTTGAATAGGCCTTCATTATGCCTATGGATTTATCGAGCTTTAAGTTGGGCACGCCCGCGCCTATGGGCGCGTATGCCGCTATTGTGGAAGAGCTCGAGGTATAGGGCACTATACCGTAGTCTATATCGCGCAGAGCGCCGAGCTGTGCTTCGAACATTATGTTCTTGCCAGCCTTGTGCGCATTGTTGAGGTATACTCCGGTATCTGTTATAAATTCCTTGAGCGGCTCGCCGTAGGTTACGAGGTAATCTATCATATCCTCAACCTTTATGGGGTCGTAGCCGTATGCGGTGACGGTGAGGTTTTTCCACGCCACTATGTCGGGCAGGCGCTTGAACATGAGCTTGGTATTTAAAAGCTCGCCCATGCGGAAGGCCTTTTTCATATATTTATCTGCATATATGGGAGCGATGCCGCGGCGGGTAGAGCCGTAGGGCTTGCCTGTCGCCTTGGAAAGTCTGTCTTCCTCCATAACGTCCTGAAGAACATTGTAGGGCATTGTTATTACGGCTTTATCGCTTATCTTAAGGTTATCGGGCGTGATTTTTATGCCTGCGTTGCGCAGTTTTTCTATTTCGCCGCACAGATGCTTTAAGTCGATTACCATGCCGCATCCAAGAATATTGACTACCTCTTCGCGCAGGATGCCCGAAGGAAGCAGGTTTAAAATGAACTTACCCTTTTCATTGATGACGGTGTGTCCGGCGTTGTTGCCGCCCTGATAACGGCATACAATGTCGAAATCGCGCGAAAGCAGGTCAACCATTCTGCCCTTGCCTTCATCGCCCCAGTTGATACCACAGATACTTGTAAGCATAATTAAAGTCCTTATAAATATTTTTACCCCTCGGCTCTCATCGAGGGATTTTTTAACTGAAGTGAGCGCACTTTGTGCGTTGTGCGGGCTTGCGCCCGATGTGACTGATTATTTACAGCAGGAAGAGTTGTTGCGCAAAACTATGCCGCCGCAGAACATATTGCGCGGTATTGCGCTGCCGCAAAACGAGGAGCGCGCGGAACGCCGCGAGAGAGCTTACTTTGACGTAAGTGACCGAGCGGAACCCAAAGCGCGACAATGTTATGCGACGCAGATATGGATTTTTACTCGCCTGCGTGCTTTATTCCGAGTATCCTCAGCTCCGTCTCGTTGAGGCCTATGCCGCGCAACATAAGTCTGTTACCGCGGAGGGCTTCGATGGAGTTGATGCCCATGCCGCCCATCATCTCCTGGATTTCGTGCGTCCAGGCGTGGACGAGGTTTACAAGGCGCTCCTTGCCGACATCGGGATTGAGCCTTTTTACAAGGTCGGGGCGCTGTGTGGCAATACCCCAGTTGCACTTGCCCGAATGGCAGCTGCGGCAGAGATGGCAACCGAGCGCAAGCACGGCGGCAGTTGCTATGTAGCACGCGTCCGCGCCGAGCGCTATGGCCTTTACCACGTCTGAACTGGAGTGAATTGAACCGCCTACCACTACGGATACGTTTTCGCGTATGCCCTCCTGACGGAGACGCTCGTCGACCTGCGCTAAAGCCAGCTCGATGGGAATGCCTACGTTATCCCTTATTCTGGTAGGCGCTGCGCCCGTACCGCCGCGGAAGCCGTCTATGGCTATTATGTCCGCGCCGCTGCGCGCAATGCCCGAAGCTATCGCCGCAACGTTGTGCACGGCCGCAACCTTTACTATGACGGGCTTTTTATAGTCGGTAGCCTCCTTGAGGCTGTATATGAGCTGCCTTAAATCCTCTATCGAATAGATATCGTGATGGGGCGCGGGCGAAATTGCATCTACGCCCTTGGGTATCATACGCGTCTTAGAGACGTCGTCGGAAATCTTCATTCCGGGCAGATGTCCGCCTATGCCGGGCTTTGCGCCCTGACCCATCTTTATCTCTATCGCGGCGGCCGTCTTCAGATACTGTTCGTGCACGCCGAACCTGCCCGATGCCACCTGCACTATTGTGTTTTTGCCGTATTTATAGAAATCGGTATGCAGTCCGCCTTCGCCGGTGTTGTAGTAAATACCCAGCTCCTCAGCCGCACGGGCGAGCGCCTCATGCGCGTTGTATGAGATAGAGCCGTAGCTCATTGCCGAGAACATTATGGGCGTTGTAAGCTTTAACTGGGGAGGAAGGTTGTCCACGAGCATTCCGCGCGCGTCCCTCTTTATCTCCACATCCTTTTTGCCGAGGTAGACGGTAGTCTCCATGGGCTCGCGGAGGGGGTCGATGGGCGGGTTGGTTACCTGCGAGGCGTTTACCAGTATCTTATTGAAATAGATGGGATTTTCGGTGGGGTTGCCCATTGAAGAGAGCAACACGCCGCCCGTAGCCGCCTGCCTGAACACCTCGTTCATGGTCTGAACGGGCCAATTGTAGTTTATTTTATAGGTATCGTCGCTCTTTACTATCTTGAGCGCGTGCGTGGGGCACATGCAGACGCACCTGTGGCAGTTTACGCACTTGGTGCTGTCCGCTATCATCTTTTTTAAATCTTTATCGTACTCATGCACGCCGTTTGAACATTGCCTTTCGCATACCCTGCAGGCAATGCACAGGTCGGGATTGCGCACGACCTCGTACTCGGCGGGAATAAAAATGTCTTTCATCTGCCTACTCCTTCACGCAGGGTGTAAATTACGGGCTGGCCGCCTGCGGGTGCAAATATGCTGTCAAGCTGCGGCTGAATAACCCTTATGCCGCACTCTTCAGAGGAAACAAAGGCGAGGTCGCCCTTTTCCGCACACACCATAGAGCGCAGCTTCAATCTGTCGTTCAAGGCCATCAGTCCGCCGTCGAACCCGAATATTATGGAGAACGGGCCGTTTATGAGCAGCGAGGGGAAGGCCTTGCGCAAAAATGTTTCCTGACGCCTGTCGTCTTCGCTCTTGTCGTCTATCGTAGTCCAGAACGAGGCGGAAATTACCTTTGCCACCTCTTCCAGCGTGAGTTTTTTTACCCTGAGCAAAAAGTCTATTATATAGGTTATAACTTCGGTATCGGTCTGGAGGTTGCACTTGTAGCCGAACATCTCTATGTATCTTCTGTTTGCGTCGTAGGAAGAGATTTCGCCGTTGTGGACAACCGAATAGCTCAAAAGGCCGAAGGGATGCGCGCCGCCCCACCAGCCGGGGGTGTTTGTGGGATAGCGGCCGTGAGCCGTCCACATATAGCCTTCGTATTCCTCGTCAAGGAGGAAGAACCTGCCTATATCTTCGGGGAAGCCTACGCCCTTGAATATGCCCATGTTTTTGCCGCTGGAAAAGACAAACGCGCCCTTGATGTTGGTATTGATTGCGTTTACGCAGCGCACCACATACTGCTCCTCGTCGAGCAGGGAATTTGCAAGACGCTTGGAGAGCGGGTACAGGAAATAGCGGAAAATGAGGGGCTCGCCGTGTATGCCCGCCACCTTTTTGGTCTTCATTTCAGAGGAATACACCACCTCGAAATGGGCGGCGAGATAGTCCTCGGTCTCCTTGCGGGCGATACGGTCGTCGAAGAAGAGATGGAAGGCGTAATAATCCTTATAGTCGGGATATATGCCGTAGCCTGCAAAGCCGCCGCCGAGGCCGTTGGACCTGTCGTGCATGGTGGCTATGGAGCGAATTATTTTATCGCCCGTCATTCTGCCGCCGCTGCGGTCTATAATGGCGCTTACGGCGCAGCCGGAGGGTATTCTTACCTCGCCTTCCAGGGAGGTATTGCAATCTTTTTCGGTAATGAACATACTTACTCCACGCGGGCAGAACCCGCAACCATTCGCAAAGAACAGCCTTTGGTCTGCGGCCTGCCTTTGCGGCATATAAAACGCCCGTAACGGGCGGAGATTAATAAGTTTTGAACGCGCGGGATTAAAAACCACACCCGCGCGCGGAACATTGTTCAATGATATTATATAAAAAACGGCACTTCAAGTCAAGCGTAAATGTTTGGAAAAGGCAATTTATAGGAGCGTGAAAGATAGTTTATATTTATACATAGTATAAGCACAACTTATACCACAAAAAACGCCGCTTTTCTGGCATTGTGCAAATGTATGGCGGCGCGTGCGAAAAATACCTTCGCACGCGCCGCCATAGAACAATTATTTATAACATAATTTTATGCAATTATACATAAGTGACACGACACACGAAGGGCTTTTTTACTACCTTTTATTCGTCGCCGCACACAATATCGGAGAGGTAATTTTTTACGTCCTCTTCAGAGGAGGCAACACACTCGAAAGTGATGCTGTCGCCCGCGGAGAGGCGGGTCTTGCCGTCGGGTACAAACCTTTCGCCCGAGGAAGGAGTTACCTCCACCACCATTCCGCCGGCAGGCCACAGCACGGAGCGGATTGCCCTGCCGTCTGCATACGAGCCCTCCTCTACCGTGAGGGTGACGCGGCGCTTGGTTGCGCCCTGCTTTACATTCTGTTCCTTTACTATAAAATCGAGGCACTTTTCGAACACCGACTCGGTGCGGAAGAGCTCGCCTACGATAAAGCCGATGCCCACGCCGATAAGGGAGGGCAACAGGTTCTGGAACTGGCCGGTGAACTCAACCACCATAATAAGCGCCGTTACGGGCGCGCGGACGACAGTTGCAAAGTAAGCGGCCATGGTAATTATTATTATATAGTCTGAAAGCTCGGGCGACATACCCATAGCCCTGAACGCGCAGCAGAGCAATGCCCCCAGACCTGCGCCCGTTGCAAGCACGGGCACAAATATGCCGTAGGGCATGCCCGCACCGACGGCGAGTATTGTGGATATAAAGCGCATAAGCACCACTATTGCCAGCGTTGCCGCAAGACTGAGGCCGAATATCGTTTTGAACTCGCCCTCGTGCAGAGAGCCGAGCGACTCGATAAATTCGTGGCCGCCGCCCATAGCGTACACCGAGATGAGGCCGAACGCGCCTGCAACCATGAAGGGAGCAACATACTTGCCCGCACCCTTTAAAAAGGTTATTTTTGCAAGACCCTTCCTGGTGAGCAGCATAAGGTGATAGAACGCCACGCCGAGCAGCCCCGCCGCGAGAGCGGCTATCAGGGTATAGAGATAGCCGATGGGCTCAACGGTGGCAAAGTCGAACGCGGTGAAAGTGGGCGAGCCGAAGACGTCGGCAATGTCCATTGCGGGGAAGAGTATTGCCCACCTGAGCAGATTGCGCACGAGGAGCGAAACCACCACGCTTATTGCCGAGCAGGTAAATACCTGCGCCGAAAATGAACGGAAGGCCTCCTCCATTGCGAAAGACAGACCGGTGACGGGCGCATTGAACGCAGCCGCAAGACCTGCCGCAGAGCCTGCGGCTATCTGCAATCTGCGTACCATCAGAGAACGCCTGAATGAGCTTGCCACTCCGTCGCCCGCGCAGCCGCCAATCTCGAGCGAAGGGCCTTCGCTGCCGGCAGGCAGACCCATGAACACGCACGCCAGCGAGACGGCGAACATAGAGCACATGACGACATACCACTTAAAGTGGAGCAAGCCGCGCGCCGCGCCCTCTATCTGCGGCACACCGCTGCCGCGCAGAATGGGTATCAGCCTGGTTATTGTGCCTATTATGAGCGCACCGGCAAACAGCCCCAGAAAGAGCAGCGGAATATAGGCGGGATTTTCAACTATGAGCGTGTACAGTGTTACCGACTGCTCCTCGCCTATGCCCGTGAGAATGTTGTAAAGCGTGACCACCGTGCCCGAAAAAAGGCCGGTAAGCACACTGAGCGCAATAAGATTTACAAAGTGGCCGCCCAGTCCGCGCAGAGGGTTTTTTCTGCCCCTGACGCGCTTTGAGCGCACCTTTTCAGCATCACAAATTTCATTACCACACATAATAAAAACATTATAACACTGCAAAAAAACATTGTCAAAAAATTATGCGGCAATAAACTGCGACAATATATAAGGTAAAAGAAAGGCGCGCCACGCCGCCCCTGCGCCCCGCCGCGAAGCAAGGCTGTTGGCGCTCCGCCGCCTCCACCACACCGCCGCCGCGAAGCAAGGCTGTTGCCGCTCTGCCGCCTCCACCGCGCCGCCGCGCCACCACAGCGCAGCAATCCGTAATAAAAAGGGCAAAGAAAAGCCCGCACGCGAACGTGCGGACCTTTCCTGTATCTATGAGAGAGCGGGGTGAACTGATTTAAAAGTTATTTTGTGGCAACGGGCTCCGGCTCGTTGGTGAGTGCGGCCACGCCGGTTTCTCCCGTGCGTACACGCATTACGTTTTCTATGCCGGTGACGAATATCTTGCCTGCGCCGTATTTGCCGTCGTCGAGAACCTTCTGTGCAACGGCTACAACCAGCTTGGGATCTACCGTGCTTACCACAATTTCAACCTGTACCTTGGGGATAAGGCGCATAGTCGTCTTTACGCCCCTGTACTGACCAATCTTGCCTGCCTGCGTGCCGCAGCCCATAACGTTGGATACGGTCATGCCGGTTACGCCTATCTTGGCCATTGCGTCCTTAAGGGTGAGGAACTTCTCCTGAGCGGTTATGATAGTAACCTTTGTGTACTTTGTTTCGTTTGCGGGAGCAAGGTCGATAGCGACAGGTTTAACAGCCGAAATGTCGACGTCTTCACCCTCGCCGTCATACGAAGGAACGGAGGGAACAAAGTCGGGATAGGACGAGGAGAGACCGTGCTCGCTGATGTCGAGGCCGACAAGCTCTTCCTCGGGGTTGCAACGGAGGCCGTTCCAGGTCTTTGCATAGGCAAAAACTTCTGCGGGCTTAACCGTCTTATACTTAACCATAACGGGGATATATTTGATTGCCGCAAAGAAGATGGTCATGCATACAGCCGTCCAGGCAACGATAGTTACAAGGCCGAGTGTCTGAATGCCGAAAAGCTCTGCATTGCCGCTGTAGAAGAGACCGTTATTTACATCAAAGAAACCTACTGCAATCGTGCCCCAGACGCCGTTGAGGAAGTGTACGGGTACAGCGCCTACGCAGTCGTCGAGGTGAAGTTTCTGTTCAAGCAGCCAGGTGCCGCCCATTACAAGGAAACCGGAAACGACGCCAACTACAAGCGCGCCGATTATGTCAAGATTGGAGCAGCCTGCCGTTATGCCTACAAGACCTGCAAGCGTAGCGTTCATGCTCATTACAAGGTCAGGCTTTTTGTTCCTTATCCAGGTATATATCATAGTTACGAGCAGTGCAACAGAGGGAGCTATGGTAGTCGTCACGAAAATTCTTGCAAGCTGACCTTCTTCCGTTGCGGCTGCGCCGTTGAAGCCGTACCAACCGAACCACAATATGAGCACGCCGAGAGCGCCTATGGTCATATTGTGACCCTGAATTACATTTACTTTGATTACTTTGCCATTTTCGTCGCGCTCGAACTTACCGATACGCGCGCCGACGAAAATAATGCCGATAAGGGATGCAGTACCGCCGACGGTATGTATTGCGGCAGAACCTGCGAAGTCTACGAAACCTACGCCGAGGTTCATAAGCCAGCCCTGGGAGTTCCATACCCAGCCTGCCTCGATGGGGTATACTACGAGCGAAATCATTGCCGAGTAGATGCAGTATGCCAGGAAACGGGTACGCTCTGCCATTGCGCCGGAAACTATTGTTGCGGCGGTTGCGCAGAACACAAGGTTGAACACGAAGCTTGCGGCGGTAGATGTTGCCGCAGCATAATCTGCAGAGGCGGGGTCGCCGTGGAAGAGCGTTTCAAAGCAGCCGAAGATGTCAAGATTGGGTACGCCGATAAATCCTGCGACGTAGTCCACTCCCATCATCAGCCCGAAGCCGAGGAAGAGGAAGCAGACGCAGCCGATACAGAAATCGACGAAGTTCTTGAAAAGGATGTTGCCGGTATTTTTTGCCCTGGTGAAACCTGTTTCAACCATGGCAAAGCCGCACTGCATGAAGAAGACGAGTGCGGCGCCTATAAGCAGCCAAGCAGTCCAAGTCATAAATATATCCTCCAAAAAATTTTATTCAGTTTATCTGGGGATATTTGCCGCCCTCCGGCCGATATAACACGGCCAGCCATACGCTTGCGCGGGCGCTGCGGCGCGGCATTGTCCCGAATTTGTGGCGCGTATATTTTAAGTAAATTTTCCTTCAGCTTAATCTGCCGTACCCGTCAGCAAAATAAAAATGCGCTACTTTTTATTAGTTTATATTGTAAATTATTATTATTAATTATTTTTTGTGTGCCTTGACAGTGCTTTTTTTGCGGCGCGCGTTTTTAGCGCGCGCCGCGTCAAGGAGGAAAAAAGTTAAATGAAATTTGTAGGCTTAATTTTCAGGCCTGCGGCACAGCCTGCCGCACCCTCCGCTTTTGCGCCGCGGGCGCAAGAAGAACTTACTTTACGCTGTAAAGCAGGTCTGTGTAGGAAGGATAAGGCCAGTAGTCCTCTGCGGTGAGGGTCTCCATTTCGTCGGCAATCTTGCGGACGGCTGCCATCTGAGGAAGAACCTCGTGAGCCATCGCCTTCGATGCGGGACGAACGTCCTCTTTGTCTATGCCGCCGAGTATTTTTTCAAGCTTGGCGACTTCAACGGCAAACGCATCGTTGAGCGCGGAGAGCTTGGTGATGAGCGCCTTTTCTGCCTCGCAGGGGATATGCTCGGAGATTGCCTTCTTTGCGGCGACGTTGGAGCAGAGCTCGGCAACGTAGTCGGAGACGGCGGGCATTATATCCTGCTTTGCCATCTTGAGCATGGTGACTGCCTCTATGTTTATAATCTTGACATAGTTTTCCAGCCTTACCATTGCGCGGGCAACGGCCTCCTCTTCGGTATATACGCCCTGGTTTACAAACACGTCGATATTCTTCTTTTCAAAGAACACTTCGGTTGCGTCGGCGGTATCCTTGTTGTTGAGAAGACCCCTCCTCTCTGCCTCGGGCTCCCATGCGGGGCCGTAGCCGTCGAGGTTGAATATGATGCGGGAATGCGCCTTTATAGTCTTGGTTATGAGCGCGCGGGCTGCCGCTTCGAGATCGTCCACGCCCTCGAGTTCGTCAGCAAATTCTGCGAACGCCTCGGCTATTATGGTATTGAGAACGATGTTTGCGTCGGCCACGTTTGCCTGCGAACCGAGCATACGGAATTCAAACTTGTTGCCTGTGAACGCGAAGGGTGAAGTTCTGTTTCTGTCCGATGCGTCCTTGGGGAATATGGGCGATTCGGGAACGCCGATAGAGCCTTCCTTTGCCCTGAAGGGAACGTAGTCCTTGCCGCTTGCAATGCTGTCTACAAGTGCGCCGAGCTGGTCGCCGAGGTAGACGGATATGATTGCGGGAGGCGCTTCGTTTGCGCCGAGACGGTGGTCGTTGCCCGCAGAGGCAACAGCGCCCCTTAAAATGCCCTGATAGTCGTCCACGGCCTTGATTACTGCCGCAAGAACGAGCATGAAGAGGGTGTTCTTTTCGGGATTTTCACCGGGGTCGAGCAGGTTGAGCCCGTCGTCGGTGGCCATTGACCAGTTGTTGTGCTTGCCTGAGCCGTTGATGCCCTCGAAAGGCTTTTCGTGAAGCAGGCATATGAGGCCGTGCTTCTGGGCAACCTTCTTCATAAGCTCCATGGTGAGCATATTCTCGTCTATTGCGACGTTGGTCGTTGCAAATATGGGCGCCATCTCGTGCTGAGCGGGGGCAACCTCGTTGTGCCTCGTCTTGGAGGGAATGCCGAACGACCACAGCGTCTGGTCGAGGTCGGCCATAAATTCGGATATGCTGGGTTTGATTGTGCCGAAGTAATGGTCTTCAAGTTCCTGGCCGCGGAGAACGGGTGCGCCGAAGAGCGTCCTGCCCGTCATGCGGAGGTCTATGCGCTTGAAGTACTCCTCCTCGGAGATGAGGAAGTACTCCTGCTCGGGGCCTACCGTGGTGGTAACCTTTTTGCAGTTTATGCCGAAGAGCTTTAAAATCCTCTTGGCCTGCATATCGAGGGCCTTCATGGATTTGAGTACGGGCGACTTTTTATCGAGCGTCTCGCCCGTGTAAGATACGAATATAGAGGGGATATAGAGCGTTGTGCCCTTTACGAACGCGGGGGAAGTAGGGTCCCATGCCGTATAGCCGCGCGCCATATAGGTTGCCCTTGAACCGCCCGAAGGGAAGCTTGAGGCGTCGGGTTCGCCGACTATAAGGCTCTTGCCGGTCAGGCGCATTATTACCTTGTCGCCTTCAGGCTCGATAAAGCTGTCGTGCTTTTCTGCGGTGAGGCCGGTGAGCGGCTGGAACCAGTGAGTGTAGTGCGTTGCGCCCTTGGATACTGCCCAGTCCTTCATGGCTGCGGCTACGGCGCCCGCGATGGATACATCGAGCTGTGTGCCTGCCTCTATGGTGGCGCGCAGCGACTTATAGACCTCTTTGGGGAGCCTTTCCTTCTGCACGGCGTCGTTAAATACGTTCGAGCCGAACTCTTCGGGAAGATTCATAACTTCTTATCTCCTTTAAAAATATTTTTTTAAGTTTACGGGGCTCTCTCAAATTCTCCCCGGAGCGGCAAGCGCGGCTTCAACTGCGCCCGCCTTAAATTTATATTGAAATTATAAGATAAATATTTTTGACTGTCAAATATTATTCGACAGATTAAGGTTAGCAAGTTTTTATACTGGGTATAAGTACAGCTTATACTTATTTTGAGGCGGCATATAGCAAGAGCGCGTACATATTATTATGCAGGAGGGTATTTTTAAGGCATATTGCAGGGGCATTTTTTTATTGGGCCGAAAAAATTAAAGTATAAAAACGCCGCGGCGCACAGCAATGTGCGCCGCGGCGTTATGGTCTGAAAGCAAGCCGTTACACTACAAACCAACATTTTCTGCCGTAAAAATACTCCGCTTTCCACTTCTGTATTCTGTCTCTACCGCGCCTGCCCGCAGGCGGACTTTATATGTAAACTCTTCCCGATTAAACGCAGAAAATATAAAGTTTTGTACTGCAAGGCCGACAGCGCGTAAGTTTCCGCTGACACAAAGCGTATTTACAGCGATACACCTTTGCTCCTTTTCGCGCGCCAAGTTTCGTCGTCAAAGCGGGCGGGCTTTATGAGGTGAGTGCTCTTTATATCGTTTTCGGCGGCCTCCTTATCGCTTGCGGCGATGCCGCGCTGCATGGCCGAATAGCCGTACTTTTTGCGTATTTTATCTACGGCGCGCTCTGCCGCCTCCCGCTTTTTATAGTCGCCGTCGACCTCGTCGAAGGTCATCTGCGAAAGATTTTTATCGAACCCCGACACCGTTACGCCGAGCGCGCGGACGGCAAACGGCGGGCGCACCCGCTGGCAGAACAGTCCGAAGGCGTGTGCGGCAATTTCGCCGCAGAGCACGGTGGCGCGAACCTTTTTCTGGGCGGTAAAGCTGTTCATATCGCTGCCTCGCACCCACAGATGAACGGTATCCGCCCTGCCCGCGTCCGCCTCCCTCAGCCGCGCCGCGACGCTTTCTGAAAGCACAAACAGCTGCTTTTTGACCTCGGCATAGTCGGTGAGGTCCTTGGGATAGGTGAGCGAATTGCCCACAGACTTGAGCTCCTCGCGCTCGCCCTCGGCGCGCACAGGCTCTTCGTCCTGCCCGAGAGCGTATTTCAAAAGCATTTCACCCGTCTTGCCGAGCAGCTGTTTTGCCAGCCCCTGCGGCGAACACGCCAGCGCGCCTATTGTGGTTATGCCGTGCCGCCTGAGCTTTTCAGCCGTGGACTTGCCCACATACAGCAAATCTTCCACGGGCAGGGGATATATCTTTTGTTTGTAATTGTAAAGGCCTATCACGGTGGTGCCGTCCGGCTTTTTGAGGTCGGAGGCCAGTTTTGCAAACACCTTGTTGAACGAGACACCCACCGACACGGTGAGACCGAGCACCGACTTCACGCGCTCGCGCAAGGTATCGCCGAGAAATTGCAGATAGGCGGGCGCAAAGCGGCGCTCGCCCTCCTCCTCCGCATACATATCGCCTGAAAATCGGGGAAATATTTTAGTACTGTGCGTTATGTCCAGCCAACATTCGTCTATGCCGAACGGCTCGATAAGGTCGGTATATTCGGCATATACGGCGCGCGCCATGCGCGAATACTTTTTGTACTCGCTGAAGTGCGGGCTGACCGTGACCAGCTCAGGACACTTGCGCTTTGCCTGCCAGACGGCCTCGCCCGTCTTTACGCCGCAGCGCTTGGCCTCCTCGCTCTTGGCAAGCACGACGCCCTTGCGCTCCTCCGAATTGCCGCACACAGCTATCGGATTGCCTGCAAGCCCCGGGTTGAGCCTGCGCTCTACGGAGGCATAAAAGTTATTCAGGTCGGAATGTACTACTATTCTCTCCATATCCCCCTCCCGAAAATCTGCATATCCCAAAAGCCGATTGCTTGTATCCGGCTGTACGTACGCCACACCGCCTTACTGGTACTTAAAATTGCCGCGCCGTCAGAGCGCGGCCGACATTCAGCGGGTGAGCCTTTGCACAAGGCCGTCCAGTACGGTAAAATACTCTGCAAAAGTTTTGGCGCACACCTCGGCGTCCTCTATCACAATGCCGTGCGCGCGCAGGCCTGTCACGGCAAAGCTCATTGCCACGCGGTGGTCGCCGAAAGTGCGTATTTTGGCAGGTTGCGGCAATGCGGGGAAGATTGAAACGCCGTCTGCGTGTTCTTCACACCTTATACCCATTGCGCCGAGGTTAAAAAGTATGGCCTGTATGCGGTTGCACTCCTGCCCGCGTATGTGTTCAACGCCGCATATATGCGTAGGTTTTTCAAAATAGGGCGCTATTGCCGCCATTGTGAGCGCCTGGTCTGAAAAGGCCGACATATCCACTCTGCCGCCCGAAAATCCATCCTGCATAAGCTTTATGAACCGCATATCGCCCTGCATGCTCAACTCAGGCATTCCGCAAACGGAGAGCTGTGTAAAGAGTATTCTGTTGATTGCATAGAAGTAACAGGCGGCGGAGATATCAGGCTCTATGCGGTATTCGCGCGCCGAGTAGCTGCCGCCGACAATATATGCCCCGCCTTCTGCACGCACCTCGGCGCCGAACGAGCGCATAATATCCGCCGTCATATCCACATAGCGCATACCGTGGCTGCCGACGACATTTATTTTAAGCCCCGCGCCCACGCCCGCCATCATAAGGGCAGACAAAAACTGACTACTCCTATCTATATCCACGCACACTTCGCGCAAGGGGGAGCTTGTGCCGCGCACCACGAAGGGAAAGCAGCCCTCCTTTTCCAAAAATTCAAAGCGCGCACCAAGAGCGCTTAAGGCGGAGATAAGGTCGCCCGTCGGCCTCTTTTTCATCTGCTCCGAAGAGTGGACGGTAAACCGGCCTTCGGACAGCGCCAGAAGCGCCGTTATAAAGCGGGCCGCCGTGCCTGCGCTGCCGACAAACACTTCGGCCGAGCGCACGGGAAGTCTGCCGCCACACCCCTTGACCGTAACCGTGTTGCCATCAACCGCAACCGATATGCCCAGACTTTTAAGACAGTTTATAAAGGTGAGGCAGTCGTCCGAGAGGCCTGCGCCGTACAGCGTTGAAGTGCCGCTTGCCAGCGCGGAAATAAACAGCGCGCGCGCCGTTATGCTCTTTGAGCCGGGCACGCTCACCTGCGCATATCTGTTTTTGATTTTACCCGCTATGCAGGGCACTTGATAGTCCATAGTATCCCCCTGAACGCCTTTATAATCTGTCTTTGGGCCGCAATCTGCAGACCGCCTTAAAGCCCGTCGCTTTTTATTTGCCTCTTTGTTTGCAGGCCGCCTTGCGGTTTGGCCGCAATTTAAAGAGTTTTATAACAATGTAACATTAAATTTATATGCCGCGCCGCCGCAGCAAAGTTGCGGCGGCGCGGCATACCCGTTCAATCTTTTAATAAGTTTTTAAAAAGCGCGTTTACAAGGTCTTTCTGCGCCTTAAAATATCGCCCGCCGAAAGAGTGTAGGGGCATTTTACGCTGTATATCGCCTGCACGCGCTTGCAGTCCGAGACGCGCTCGTCGCCCAGCCGCGCCTCCTCCACCACAAAACTTTTGCCGAAGTTTTCCGTTGGCGAAAGAATTTCAAGAGTGTCGCCCTCGCGGAACCTGCCGCGCATCTCCACAAGCGCGTAGCCTTCGTCCGTCCCGACCACATTGCCTATGTAGTCGCAGTCGCCCTTGGCCTGGCTATCTGAATAGTTGACCGTATTGTGGTTTTCGCCAAGGGCATAGGCCGTGGTGTAATCGCGGTGAGCGGCAGTTGTAAGTTCGCGCTCCACAACATCACTGAAGCCGCCGTCTATACAGCGTCTGTACGCGTTTATAACCGTTGCAAGGTAGTACTCGCTCTTCATTCTGCCCTCAATTTTGAACGAGCATACGCCCGCGGCAGCCATCTCTTCGAGGTGGGCAGCCATATTTAAATCCTTTGAATTGAGGATATATGAGCCCCTTTCATCCTCTTCGAGGGAAAGCCAGCCGCTGTCGCTCTTTTCGTCGTTCTTCCTTATGCTGTAATTCCAGCGGCAGGCCTGGGCGCACTCGCCGCGGTTTGAGGGTCTGCCCGTGAGGTAGTCCGAAAGCAGGCACCTGCCCGAATAGGATATGCACATTGCGCCGTGAACGAAGGCTTCGAGCTCCATATCGGGCACAAAATCGTGTATCTCTTTTACTTCCGCGAGTGAAAGCTCGCGCGCAAGCACGGCGCGCACGGCGCCCAGCTCGCGCCAGAATTTTACGGCGTACTTGTTTGTTATGTTTGCCTGCGTGGAGATATGCACGGCAAGCTTTGGCGCAGACCGCTTTGCGGCATACAGCACGCCCGGGTCTGAAATGAGCGCCGCGTCCACCCCCGCACTCTGCAAAAAGGCGAAGTAATCCTCCATCAGCGCGAGGTCCTTGTTGCGCGCGTAGATGTTCACCGTCACATAAATCTTTTTGCCGCGCGCGTGAGCGTACTTTACCGCCTCTGCAATCTCTTCACGGGTAAAGTTATCGGCAAAGGAGCGCAGAGAAAAATCTTTTCCGCCGAGGTACACGGCGTCCGCACCGAAATAAAAGGCCGTTTTGAGTTTATTGAAGTTGCCCGCAGGGGCAAGAAGTTCCACTTTCATATTCATTTAAGGCACGCCGCCTTACGGGGGCATATGTGCATATATCAGTATTTCAGCCGCCTTTGCGGCGTTTGTTTTAAGTTCAGTCTTGTGCTTGGCGGCGGGTGCAAACTTACGCTTTTATATGCCCGTTTCAGCCGCGCAAAAAGTTTTGATACAAAGCATAGTGATTGCGCCATATATGGCAGTCTGCCGCGCAATCCGAGCCGTTTGACCGCGCAATATGCGGCAGTTATCCGCGTTTTACGCTTACCGCCATGCCGTCGCCCACCTTTATGACGGCGGTTATGAGCTGCTCGTCTGAAGTGACCGCCGAGAGGTATTCCTCTATATGCTGCGCAAGCATTTTGCGCTTTTTGGGCACTTCGGCCTCGCCGCTCGCCCAGCCGAACAGCAACACGTCGTCGGCAATGAGCACGCCGCCCGCGGCAAGCAGTTTTTTAAGGCGGGGCAGGTACTTTATATACTGCACCTTTGCGCAGTCCATAAAGATAAGGCCGAACGGACCTTCAAGCTCGTCTATAACCTTGCCCGCGTCGCCGCAGACGGATGTCACCCTCTCACGTACGCCGCAGTCGTCAAAGTTCTGCTGCGCCTCTTTAAAAAAATTCTCGTCACGCTCAACGGTGGTGATGTGCGCCGAGGGGCAGGCAAGCGCCATTGCGATAGCCGTTGTACCTATCGCCGTGCCCAGCTCGAGCACCCTTTCAGGCCGCACGGCGGCGACCTGCGCCATCAGATAGGCAACCGTTTCGTCTGCGGCAACAGGTATTTCACGCCTGAACGCGCCCTCCCTTATTACCTGAAGAGCGGGCGGAATGTGCGGTTTGTTCCATCTGCTTGCCCCCGATGTGTCGCGGTGAGCGTATGAAAAATCGTCCATATCTCTGTTTAAACTGATTTAAATTTGTTTGCGGCATTCAAAAGCCGCGCCGACAGAACCTGAAAAATGCTTTAAAGCTCCACAACGACGGGCACAATCATAGGCGACTGCTTTGTCTTTTTGAACAGATAATTTTTGAGCGTCTTTTTTATGGCGCGCTTGAGTTCGTCCACGCTGCCGACAGAGAGGTCGTACCCCTCTATGGCGTTTTTAATGACCTCGCGCACCTCGTTTATATAGTCCTTGTGGAAGCCGAAGATAAAGCCGCGGCTGTTTACGGCAGGCTCGCCTATCACCTCGCCGCCAGATACCACAACGGAGACTATAAATAAGCCGTCGGCCGCAAGCTGACGCCTGTCCTGCATGACGGTGGACGTCTTTTCGTCCTCGATGCCGTCGCCGTCTATGAGGCGCGAACCTGAAGGCACGTTGTCGGAACGGCGCAGGGTGTTTGAGGTTAAAAGCACGCTGTTGCCTATATCGGGAAGGAAGATGTTGCTCTCCTTCATGCCGAGTTCAAGCGCAAGCTCGGCGTGCTCCTTGAGGTGACGGTATTCGCCGTGCACGGGTATGAAAAATTTTGGCTTTAAAAGCCTGTGCATTATTTTATGCTCTTCACGGCAGGCGTGGCCGGAAACGTGAATGTTCTCCAGGCTCTTATATACCACGTTTGCACCCTTGCGGTACAAGTTGTTTATTACGCGGTAAATATCCCTTTCGTTGCCGGGAATGGGCGACGCGGAGATTATTATTGTATCGTTTTCTCCAACGGTGACGGCGGGATTTTCGCCGTTGGCCATACGGGTGAGTGCGCTCATAGGCTCGCCCTGGCTGCCGGTGGATACTATTACAAGCTCGCTGTCGGCAAGTTTTTTTGCACGCACGGCGTCAACGAGCAGACCTTCGGGGATATTAAGGTCGCCGAGCTTTTCGGCCGCGTCCACGACGTTGAGCATGCTCCTGCCCGAGAGCGCAACCTTGCGCTTATACTTTACGGCGAGGTCTACAATCTGCTGCAATCTGTGCACGTTGGAGGCAAAAGTGGCAATTATCAGCCTGCGGGTGAGGTTTTCGTTGAACAGCCTGTCCAGCGTGCTGCCAACCGTCTTTTCGCTCATGGTGTAGCCGGGGCGCTCTATGTTGGTGCTCTCGCCGAGGTAGCAAAGAACGCCGCGCTCGCCAAGGTCGGCAATGGTTTTTAAATCAATCGGGTCGCCCGCAACGGGTGTGAGGTCGATTTTGAAGTCGCCGCTGTGGAATATGAGTCCCTGGGGTGTATCTATCGCAAGCGCAAGCGCGCCCGCTATGGAATGGTTGACGTTGACGAAAAGCACGTCGAAACAGCCAAGCTTGAGCCTGTCGCCAGGGGAAACTATAATCTCTTCGGCGTCGTTTATGCGGTGTTCGCGCAGTTTGTTATCCACGAGCGCCAGCGTGAGGCGCGTACCTATGACGGGCGCCTTTATTTCACGCAGGAAGTAGGGCACGCCGCCTATATGGTCTTCGTGGCCGTGAGTAAGCAGCAGGCCGCGTATCTTGGATTTGTTGGCCACAAGGTAGGATATGTCGGGCGCGACGAGGTCTATGCCGGGCAGCTCTTCAGAGGGGAAGATTATGCCCGCGTCGATTATTAGTATGTCGTCGCCGTACTCTATGGCGGTCATATTTTTGCCGATTTCGCCAACGCCGCCCAGGAAAATTATTTTTACTTGCTTCTCCTTTTTTGCGCGCGGCCTCTTTTCTTTGACTTCGGCGCTGTCGCCATTCTTAATGCGAAGTTTTTTGGCAACCGCCTTTGCGCTATCCTTTACCTTTTTTACCGCCGATTTTGCGGCAGCTTTTCCTGACTTTCCGCCCCTTTTAGTTTTGGGCTCGGCAGCCGCACCGTCGTCCGCCAAAGTTTCGGTATCTGTACCCTCACCGACAGCGGCACGTGTTGCGCGCTTATTAGTCTTTTTGGGGCGTTCCGCGGTCTTTTCTGCACGCTCGGAAGTCTTTTCTGCGCGGGCAAAGGACGAACCCTCCGAAGGTGCGGCGGCACTGGAGGCGCGCTCCTCTCCCTCGGAAGCCTCTTTTGAAACATTTGCCGAATTGCCTAAAAACATAAAACTAGGAAATCCGCCCGAGGCCTTGAGCGGCGTACCGTGCGAGGGCTTGCCGACGCGGCCTATGCGCAATCTTTTTGATGTTCTCTTGTTGTTGTTATCGTTTTCCAACACACTCTCCCTCGGCGCATTCTTTGCGCCGTAATCTTAAATTGTTATTGAATTTATATCGTTACTGCTATCCTTTATGCAGTTTAAAGTAAAATTGTAATCTTAAGTGAGTATTGCCCGCGTAAACCGCAATATTAAAATAAGCGGTTTTAAGCTGCCGCCTTGAAAGAATTATTGCCCCAAGTTGCTTACGCAAAACAAAATGCGCCAAAACGCCAGAATATAGGCCGCGGCAAAAAATTACACCCGCTTAAAATCGACTACAAATTTACAAAAAACAACATTCGGGGGTTGATAAAAACACCTATCAACCCCCGCTGTAGCAAATTTATTTTTTAGCTTACTTGTTCCTGCTTACGTCCTTAACGAGGCCGTCTTCTATCAGCTCTTCGATAGTTTCGTAAGGATACATTGCGGCGTAATCCCTCTCCTGGATGGGACGCTTTTCGCCGTCGCGCTTTGCGAGCATATCGTCTATCAGCCTTATGGCCTTTTTAACGCCGAGAGGGCTCTTTATCTTGACCATCATAGGCGTGCCGTGCATCGACTTGTTGTCTGATACGTCCACCTGATGGTATACCGACGTCTTATACTCGTTGGGGTCGAGATTGAGGTACAGGCAGAGCGTCTTGCCCCTGATTTTAAGTTTTGCAATCGTCTCCCTGCCCTTATTGAAGCGCTCGGCGCCCCACGCTATTGAGGAGTTTACCTTTCTGTAAGCAAGCATTGCGTTCTTTATCTGGCCATAGTAGCGCTTTACCTCGTCGCTGCTCTGGATTATCCTTGCGATAAAGCTGCGGTTATACTTCATCATGTTGACGAAGTCTACGCCGCCGTTGCTTATTCCGGGTATTCCGTCAGGCTGAGCCTCGCCCATCGCCGTCTGCTCGTCTACGTCTTCAAAGATGTTCTCCATAGCCTCGTCGATGGGTTCGTCGTCTGTAACTTCGTCCTCGCCCACGATATCGCTTACGGTAACAAGCTCTTCTTCGTTGTATTCGCCGTCTTCAGAAGGAGCTGCCTCCTCGGCGGACTCTTCTGCCGTCTGTTCTTCAGCAGGCTCTTCCGTTGCAACAACTTCCTCAGTTGCCGCAGCCTCTTCAACGGGCTCTTCAGCCTCCTCTGCTTCGGTCTCCTCTTCTGCGGCGGTTTCTTCAGCCGCTTCCTCGGGTTCAGCCGCTTCTTCGGCGGTTTCCTCGGGTTCAGCTACCTCTTCTGCAGCCTCGGCTTCCTCTTCAGGCTGTGCCTCCTCGGCTTCCTCTTCCGCTGTTTCTTCTTCAGCGGCCTCCTCTGCCGTCTCGGTCTCTTCAGGCTCTTCCTCGGTCTTGCTTGCCACAGCGGCTGCGGTTGTTATAACTGCACCGCCCGCAATCATGGCCTTTATGACATCGAGCTGCCTGTTGATTTCTGCTATTTCCTGCTTGATTTCTGCAATATCCTCGTTATTTTCTGCAACGGGAGCAGGCTCGGCGTTTTCTACCTCTTCCTCTGCACGGGCGTTGCGGGCAACGAGTTCGTCTATTCTTGATGTAAGTTCGGCAACCTCGCCCTTTAAATCTTCTATGGCGGGATTGTTGGCTATATCTTCAAGCTTGCCCTTGATTTCGTCGAATTCAGCCTGAACAGGGTCTTCCTCTTCGGCACTCTCTTCAGCGGCCTCGGGCTCTTCGTCGGGTGCGAACAGTTCGTCTATCCTGGAAGTGAGCTCGGCAACCTCGCCCTTGAGTTCCTGGATTGCGGGGTCGTGCTTTATCTCTTCCAGCGTAGCCTTAATGTTTTCAAGCTCAAGTTTTACTTCGTCGGGCTGCTCTTCAGCCTCGGTCTCTTCGGCGTTCTCTTCCTCAGCGAGCTCTTCGTCGGGTGTGAGCAGCTCCTCTATCTTTGCGGTGAGGTCGTCTATCTTGCCAGCAAGTTCCTCTACCTTCTCTGCCGTTGCAGGTGCGGGCTGCTCTTCAGCCTCGGTCTCTTCGGCGCTCTCTTCCTCAGCGAGCTCTTCGTCGGGTGTGAGCAGCTCCTCTATCTTTGCGGTGAGGTCGTCTATCTTGGTTGCAAGCTCCTCTACCTTCTCTGCCGTTGCAGGTGCGGGCTGCTCTTCTGCCTCAGCCTCTTCGGCGTTCTCTTCCTCGGCGAGCTCTTCGTCGGGTGTGAGCAACTCCTCTATCTTTGCAGTGAGGTCGTCTATCTTGCCAGCAAGCTCCTCTACCTTCTCCGCCGTTGCAGGTACAGGCTGTTTTTCTGCTTCAGCCTCTTCGGCCTCCTCGTCCTCGAGCACATCATCGGGTGTGAGCAGTTCCTCTACCTTTGCGGTGAGTTCGTCTATCTTGCGGTTGATATCTTCAAGTGCGGAGGTGTTTTCGGCTACGCTCTCCTCCGCGGCGGCCTCTTCAACCTCGGCGGTGTCGGCGGCCACGTCTTCGGCCTCCTCGGAAACGACCTCGGCGCTCTCTTCGGCGGCCTCGGACGCCGCGAGCTGTTCGCGCAGACCTTCAAGCTCCCTCTTCATTGCGGCGAGCTTTTCGTCCATGCCCTCGAGCATTGCATTGGTGGAGGCAGTAACCTTCCAGGAAATGCTCTCGGTTATCTTCTGAAGTCCCTCGTCGTCTATAACGATGTCGTAATCGTCGTCCACGGCGGCCTCTTCGGCACTTTCTTCAGCGGCGCTCTCCGCTGCGGCGGGAACAGCCTCGGCCTCGGGCGCGCTCTCTTCGGCGGCAACGTTTGCCGTGCCGAGTTTTTCAACCACGCCGTTTACTATGGCGTCGTAATCAATCTCGGTTGCAGGTATGGATGCGAGCACTGCGGCGGCAACCTTATCGGCAATGTCTTCAGAATCGACTTCGGGCAGCATATTGGATACTGCTGCAGCCGTCTTGTCTGCAATGGCGTCTTCGTTTATGCCGTTTGCGGCAAGTTTTTCGGATACGAGCTGAGCAATCTCTTCAGAGGTACTCTCCGCAGTCGTTTCGGCTGCGTCTGCCGCGGCAACTTCTTCAGAAGCCGCAGAGTGTTCGGCAATCTTGCGTACTATGAGGTCGTAGTCGAGGCTGTCGACTACTGCCTCTGCAAGCGAACGGCAACCCTCGTCGTCCACTATTATATCGAAATCGTTGGGCGAAAGTGCGCTTACCTTGCGGGCTATCTCGTCTGAGAGCGCGTCGGAATTCTCTTCCACGGTGCTCTCTGCGGCGGCCTCGGCAACTTCCGCTTCCTCCTTGGGTGCAAGCTTTTCGGCGATGCGCTCGGCGAGTGCATCGTAATCCACCTCGGCGGTGGCGTGAACTTCCACGGGCTTAGCCTCGTCACCCTCGCCGATCACAACCTGAGGAATGACTATCTGCTCGGCAACCTTGGAAGCTATGTAATCGGGTGAAATTACTTCCTGAGGAGGAAGACTGTCTGCCACCTTCTTGGCGAGCACGTCGTAGTCAAGCTCCACGGAAGAATTGAAGGCGCCCTTTTCGGCAAGTTTTTCGGCAAGACGGTCTGCCAGCTCGTCGTAGTTGAAGTAGCTGTCTTCAATAGAGAGCTGTTCGTCGCCCGTCTCTTCGGTATAGGCTGCGGGTGCAACTTCGTCGTCGAAGGTGACCTCCTCTTCGTCGGAAGAGGCATAGAACCTTTCGGAAACGGCGTCGGCAACCTTATCGTAATCGACGGCGGCCGCATCCACCTTTGCCTCCAGGGCAGAAATCATGCCGGAGAGCCTGGTGAAAATATTTTCGCACTGGGCGGCTATGTAGCTCATTTCCCTGCGCAGCTTTTCGTTCTCCTGCACGAGCTTTTCAAAGATGGCGCTGTTCTGCTTGCTTATGTAGGCAGCCTCCGTAGCTATCTTGTCAGACAAAGCGTCCGCCCCGGCGTTGCCCTTTTCGGCGGCAAGCAGCATATCTATTTTGCCCGATATTTCCGCCTCGCGCTGTAAAATGACGTCTGCTTTGGTTGCGTACCCTGCGGAGCCTGCGCCCCCGTTCCTGTTGTTGTAACCTGCCATAATTGCACCTCACTGGGCGGCGCGCCCCTTATAGTTTTACAATATATATAGCGCCGCACTTTTGCTTACAGAAACATTTTACAACAAAAAATACAAATTGTAAATATAATTACTGAAAATTTTTTTAATTTTTTTAAATTACTCGGCAGATATGCCACAATCAATGCACCCAAAAGGTCTATTCGCTAAAAATTTCACAATTTATTTTGCCTGTGGGGTTGATATTTTCTCAAGGTTGTATTATAATGTAATTATTATACACGATATGCACCCCTTATACAGCCGCGGATTGCTCAGGAGGCATTCAGGGCGCATATAATAAATTACGCATATTTTTGGTGCGCAGGCGGCACAAAAAAGGCGCGCATATAAAGGCGCGCATATATGCACACGGAACGTACTTACCGCTGCACGATAAAGGCGGCGGACGGAATGAGCGGCGAGCAGGCCTTTTTATATAAAATTTATCTGAAGGGAGATTGATTATGAGAGTTTACAACTTTTCCGCAGGGCCTTCCACCCTGCCCGTGAGCGTGCTTGAAAAGGCGCAGAAGGAATTTATGGATTTTGCCGGCACGGGAATGTCAGTAACCGAGATTTCGCACAGAGACAAGGCGTTCGCCGCGGTTGTGGCCGACGCCGAGGCGCTCGTGAGGGAGCTTCTGGCCGTACCCGACGACTACGCCGTGATATTCGTTCAGGGCGGAGCCTCCACCCAGTTTGCGGCAGTGCCCTTAAACCTTATGCACAGCGGCAAGGCCGACTACATAGTGACGGGCAACTTTGCCAAAAAGGCCTGGCAGGAGGGCAAAATTTTCGGCGAGGCCGTAAAGATTGGCGACAGTTCAGACAAGACCTACACCTACATACCCGACGTGGACACCCTGCCCTACTCGGATGACGCCGACTATGTGCATATCACCTCCAACAACACGATATTCGGCACGAGGTATATAAAGTTCCCCGAATGCAAAGCGCCGCTCGTGGCGGATATGTCTTCAGAGATATTCTCCCGCGAGGTGGACGTAAGCAAGTTCGGCGTGATATATGCGGGCGCACAGAAGAACCTTGCGCCTGCCGGCGTGACGATAGTAATCGCAAAGCGCAGCCTTATTCAGGCCCCCCTGAAAATATGCCCCACTATGCTCAAGTGGAAGATACAGGACGAAAACGGCTCGCTCTACAATACTCCCCCTTGTTTTGCCATATATATGGCCGACCTGGTGCTTCAGGACCTGAAGGCCAAGGGCGGCGTAAAGGCAATGAACGAGGTGGACGAATACAAGGCCGCGCTCTTGTATGACTTTATAGACAACTCATCGCTTTTCAAAAACAATGTAGAGAAAAAATACCGCTCAATAATGAACGTACCCTTTGTTACGCCCACGGCCGAGCTGGACGCAAAGTTTATAGCCGAGGCAAAGAGCGCGGGACTGGTTTCGCTTAAGGGACACAGACTTGTGGGAGGAATGAGAGCTTCCATCTACAACGCAATGCCCGTGGAGGGCGTAAAGGCGCTGATTGAGTTCATGAAGAAATTCGAGCTGGAAAACAAGTAAATTAAAAGGGGAAAAACAATGACCAAGAAGATACTTAAACTCAACGCTATAAGCCCGCTTGCCGACGCAATATTTGCAGGATACGGATACAGCGACAGCTGCGACGACCCCGACGGCATAATAGTTCGCTCGGCGCAGATGGCAGACTATGAGCCCGGCAAGAACCTGGTTGCAGTGGCGCGCGCAGGCGCGGGCACAAACAACATACCCGTGGCCGACTATGCCGAAAAAGGAATAGTAGTATTCAACACTCCCGGCGCAAACGCAAACGCCGTAAAAGAGCTGGTTATGTGCGAGCTGTTCCTCGGCGGCAGGAAGATTATTGACGGCATAGACTGGGTCAGGACGCTCAAAGACGAGGGCGAAAATATAGGCAAGCTTGTGGAAAAGGGCAAGGCTAAATTTGCGGGCTGCGAAATCAAGGGCAAGATGCTGGGCGTTATAGGTCTGGGCGCGATAGGCGTATATGTGGCCAATGCCGCGCACAAGCTGCTTATGAACGTTACGGGCACCGACCCCTACCTCTCCACCACTCACGCGCTTGCGCTTTCGCCGCACGTCAACGTCGTGCCCGAGCGCGAGGACGTATATAAAAAGGCAGACTTTTTAACGCTGCACGTGCCCCTTACAAACGACACGAAGGGCATGATTAACGCCGAGGCGATAGCGCAGATGAAGGACGGCGTAGTTATTATTAACAACAGCCGCGGCGAACTTGTGAATACCGACGATATGATTGCCGCGCTTGAAAGCGGAAAGGTTGCGCGCTACATAACCGACTTCCCCAACGCAAAGCTGATAGGCGTTAAAAACTGCATATGCGTGCCCCACCTTGGCGCGAGCACGCCCGAGGCGGAGGACAACTGCGCCGTTATGGCCGCGCACCAGCTTGTGGACTATATAGAGAACGGCAACATAACCAACAGCGTAAACTACCCCGCCGTATATCTTACGCGCACAGAGGGCAAGGGCAGAGTGCAGATACTGCACCGCAACGTAAAGAATATTATAACAAAGTTTACCTCCGCCATAGCAGACCAGGGACTGAACATAGCCAATATGGCAAGCTCCAGCAAGGGCGAGTTTGCCTGCTCGATAATGGATACTGACGGGGCAATCCCGGAAAAGACTATTTCCGCCATATCCGCAATCGAGGGCGTTTTAAGGGTTCGCTCGCTTTAAAAAGCGCTGACCCCGCCAGGGGAATAAACGCGCAAGATATGCCCGCGGTTTGCAGCGGTTTTGCCATGCGTGCGGGGGCTGCCGCCGCAGAGCGCTGCGAGGTTATGTGCGGGATATTGCCTGCGGTTTGCACGCAGAGTATGCCGCCGCAGATTGTTGCAATTTCCGCGCAGACGGACGACACCAAATAAAAGCACATTTACGCCGCTTAGGTTGCGGCGTAAATTTTTTTGTATAAAAAGGCGGCACCTGGCCCATAATCAGCTACAATAACTACGGAGGCTATAAAATGTCGCATAAAAAGAAAAAGATTGCAAAACTTACAGACCGACAGTACAGCGAATACCTTGCCCGACTGAGGGCGGACGGCGAGGAGGGTGCAAAACAGCGCCCCGACGACAGATAGCATTGCGCGCCGCGCGGCACAGCCCTGTGCCCGCGCGGCGCGCTTTTATTTTTATAGCCACACTCTTTTTTTATTGGCCTCTTCTTCTTATAGCCACCTCTCCTTTTATAGCCACCTCGTTTATAGCCACCTCGTTTATAGCCACTCTCGCCGCACCGCCTGGCTACAAGACTGCCCCCGCCTGGCCGCAAATCCGACCTCCACTCCTTATTATTTTACGCCCCTGTCCGCCCTTTCCGCCGCCCACCGTCAAGCCATCCGATAACCCGCCGCTACCCTACCCACCGACAACCCACTCACCCTCGCCCGCCGTAACACTCCCCCCAAAGTTGCCAAAACACTCCGCAACACACCGCCTCCCATTTCCAAAAATTACCAAGCCCCTCCCTCTCCCTTAATCAACAACACGCCGCATTAACAAAATGAAAAGTTTGTGAATATAACTTTTAAGTACCCTTTTGCGGTTGACTTGCTTTTGTGGCGGGCATATACTGTTTAAGACATTTATCAGTTGATAAGTATAAACTATGACGAAGGAGCATTTATGGAGCAATTCGAAGACGCCGAAAAAATTGTTTCCGCCTTTTTCCGACTGAAGGACTGTCTGCGAAGATACAGACAGACCGCCTCCGGAATAGACAGAAAATTTATAATACTAGGCAGTCTGCGCGAATACGAGACGACGCACGGCAGACCGGTGACAATGACGGAGATTGCCCGCACGACAGGCATTGCACTGCCCAACGTGAGCAGGATGCTTGCCCCGCTGGAGCGCGAAGGTTACATTGTGCGCCGCAAAAACGGCAGGACGGTGAGCGTTGTTACCACTGTAAGGGCGGAAGAAGAACTGCAAAAACAGTGGCTTGTTCTGCTGCAGGAAATCAACGAGACGCTCGGGCCGCTCGACGAAGGCACAAAGCAGAGCTTTTTAGACGGACTAAATTGCATTGTTGAAGGATTTGAAGGAATAATAAAAAAGAGACGGGAGAAGGCAAATGCTTAGACTTTACAAAAATTTAAGGGCAAGCGACTGCATACTTATAGTCCTTATAGTGGGCATAACGGTATTGCAGGTGTTCCTGACCATACAGCTGACCGACCAGATTTCCACCATAGTGGGCGCAATACAGTGCGTCAGCGAAAAGCTGCCGGGCTGGGACACGGGCGACATCTGGCGCGAGGGCGGCATAATGCTGGCATATGCGGTGGGCAGCGCGCTCTGCCTTGCGGCTACTGGCGTAACGGCATCACACGTGGCGAGCAGACTTTCGGCCACGCTGCGCAACGAGGTCTATAAAAAAACAGAGAGTTTCTCCATTGCGGAGATAAACAAATTTTCCACGGCGTCGCTCATAACGCGCACCACCAACGATATTCAGCAGATACACATGGCAAACCTGCTTGTGCTGAGAATGCTGATATACGCGCCCATTATGGCAATCTGGGCGATATGCAAGATAAACGCCTCGAGCTGGCAGCTCACCTCCGCAACGGTTGTGACGGTTGTGGTGCTTGTGATATGCATACTTGCAATAATGCTTACAGTACTGCCCAAATTCAAGCTTATGCAGAAGCTTACAGACAAGCTGAACGGCGTAACGCGCGAAAACCTTACGGGCATACGCGTTGTGCGCGCCTATAACGCCGAAAAGTATCAGGAAAACAAATTTGAAAAGGCAAACAAGGAGATTACAGGCACACAGCTGTTCACGGGGCGCGTAATGGCGCTTATGAACCCCCTTATGATGCTGGCAATGAACGGCCTTACGCTTGCCATATACTGGATAGGCGCTTCGCTTATGAACGCGGGCGAGATAGAATACCAGACGATAGTCGCATTTATGACGCTCGCCTCGCAGGTCATAATGGCGTTTTTGATGCTGCTTATGATGTTCGTACTGCTGCCGCGCGCCCAGGTTGCAGCAAAGCGTATAAACGAAGTGCTGTCCACTCCCCTCACCATCTCCGACCCTGCCGAAGAAAAGCCGCTGACCGAAGAGGGTACGGTGGAATTCAGGGACGTGAGCTTCCGCTACCCCGACGCCGACGCCGACGTGTTCGAGCACATATCCTTCCGCGCCGAAAAGGGGCAGACGGTGGCGTTTATAGGCAGCACGGGCAGCGGCAAGTCCACGCTTATAAACCTTATCCCCCGCTTTTACGACGCAACCGAGGGCGAAGTGCTTGTTGACGGCGTCAACGTAAAGGATATAAAACAGTCCACCCTGCGTGACAAAATAGGTTATGTGCCGCAGAAGGGCATACTCTTTACCGGCACGGTGAGCGACAACATAGCCTTCGGCGGAAAGGCTGACAGAGTGGAGATAGAGGCCGCCGCCAGAATTGCCGAGGCGGACGGTTTTATATCCGAGATGGAAAACGGGTACGACAGCCCCATCTCCCAGGGTGGAAAGAACGTTTCGGGCGGACAGAAACAGAGGCTGGCTATCGCCCGAGCCGTGGCGCAGAAACCCGAAATAATGATATTTGACGACAGTTTCTCCGCACTCGACTACAAGACGGACAGAAAGGTCAGGGAAAACCTTAAAAACAGCCTGGAGGGCGTGACCAACCTCATAGTCGCCCAGCGCATAGGCACCATAATGGACGCAGACAAGATAATAGTGCTCGACAACGGCAAGGCGGTCGGCGAGGGAACGCACAGAGAGCTGCTTGAAACCTGCCCCGTTTACAGAGATATAGCGCTATCACAACTTTCAAAGGAGGAGCTCGGACTATGAACCCCGGACATATGAGAATGAGCGGCGCTCCGCTGAAAAAGGGCGAATTCAAAAAGAACATAAAAAAACTTGTCCTTTTTATGAAGCCCTACCTTATACCCATACTTATAGCGCTTGTGTTTACGGCGGGCGCCACGGTGCTTTCTATATACGCGCCTCAGATACTCTCTGACCTGGTAAACGTAATCACGGCAGGACTTCTGACGGGCGCGCCCGTCGTAATGAGCGACGTAGCACGCTTTGCGGTAATACTGATAATCTTTTACGCCTGCAACGCGCTGTGCACATACACCTCCAGCTATATAATGACCACCGTTTCGCAGAGGATGTGCCGCAAACTGCGCACGCAGATTTCTGAAAAGATAAACAGCGTGCCCCTTAAGTACTTCGACTCCCACCCCTACGGCGACACCCTCTCCCGCGTGACAAACGACGTGGACACCATAGGCAACTCTATGCAGCAGGGCGTATCCATGGTGGTGCAGTCGGTTTGCATGCTGGTGGGCGTGCTTATTGCAATGTTTGTGACGAGCTGGCAGCTCGCCCTGACAGTGCTGATTATAGTGCCCTTTATGGCGCTGCTGCTCTTTGTAATTTTAAAATTTTCACAGCCGCAGTTCAGAAAGATGCAGGACGAACTCGCCGTTCTGAACAGTAAGGTAGAGGAAAATTATTCGGGACAGCTCGTGATAAAGGCGTTCAACGCCGAAAAGCGCACGGGCGCCGACTTCGACAAGACAAACAAAAAGCTTAAAAACTGCACCTTCAAGGCGCAGGCGCTGTCCAGCATAATGCAGCCCGCAATGACGTTTATTTCCTACTTTGCATACGCGGCGGTGTGCGTGGTCGCAGGCCTTATGATTACGGACCCCCAAAGCGGCGTCAACTTTGGTACTCTATCCGCCTTCCTCGTATATGTAAACCTGTTCCAGAGCCCCCTTTCGCAGATAGCGCAGGCCGCCAACGTGTTGCAGAGTGCGGCAGCGGCGAGCGGCAGGGTGTTCGCCTTCCTCGAGGAAGAGGAACTTTCGGACGAGAGCGGCAAAAAATACATGCTTAAAGACGGAGTGCGCGGCGAAGTGGAATTCAGACACGTACGCTTCGGCTATTCGCCCGACAGAGTGATAATACCCGACTTTTCCGCAAAGATACAGCCCGGCTGGAAGGTGGCCATTGTAGGACCTACGGGCGCAGGCAAGACGACTATGGTAAACCTGCTTATGCGCTTTTACGAGGTAAACAGCGGCGACATACTGATAGACGGCGTATCGATAAAGGATATGCCGCGCGAGGAGGTACACGACCTGTTCGGCATGGTGCTCCAGGACACGTGGATGTTTGCAGGCACCTTGCGGGAGAACATAGCCTACTCCAAGAACGTCTCCGACAAAGAGATACGCAAGGCGTGCGATGCGGCGGGAATTTCGCACTTTATAGCCACGCAGCCTGGCGGACTTGACCACTATGTGGAGAACGGCGACGAGATTTCGGGCGGACAGAAACAGCTTATCACCATTGCCCGCGCGATGGTGGAAAACGCGCCCATGCTCATACTCGACGAGGCGACCTCCAACGTGGATACGCGCACTGAGGAGGTCATTCAGGAGGCGATGGATAATCTTACGCACGGCAGAACGAGCTTTGTTATTGCGCACAGACTTTCCACTATAAAGAACGCCGATATGATACTTGTGATGCGCGACGGAAACATAATAGAGCAGGGCAACCACGAAGAGCTTATAGCTAAAGACGGATTTTACGCGCAGCTCTACAATTCGCAGTTTGCAGGCGATTGTTGAGGCTGTGCATTACACAATCAGATACGCGCCCGCGGTGAGAGAGCGGTTGCATGCGGTAATTTAAACGCTTTGCGCGGGCGGTATTATAACGGACGGCAGGTTTCCTGCCGTCCTCATTTTTAATTTTTAATTATTTAATTTAATTATTTGCCACTTAATTATTTATTTTTGATTTTACAGCCCCTTAATTATTATATTTGCTCTGATTTTCAGCGTCTGATTATTTTATTAAAGCCGCCGCATATAAAATTGCAGCGATTTTTTAAGTTATCAACAGAGAATTTAACTGAAAAACGCTTGCATTTAAAAGAGTTTTCAACTATGATTGCGCGGTTATTAACGGACATTTTGTCGGATTTTGTAAATTTTTAAATAAAGAAGTCAAAAACGGCAGACAGAACAAGTGCACACGGCGGCACATATCCCCAAAACAGCGGCAGGCTATACACCGCCGCCAAAGAGTGGAGGAGCACCCGAAAACAGCTGATTTTGCCGCATTAACGCATATGTGAAATGGCAAATATATTGCTTAAAATGGCTATCTATGGGTTGACGCACATATTATAAAAATTGCATATTATTTTGCGCTC
Source organism: Candidatus Coproplasma excrementigallinarum (assembly GCA_018714625.1). Lineage (GTDB taxonomy): Bacteria > Bacillota > Clostridia > Christensenellales > Borkfalkiaceae > Coproplasma > Coproplasma excrementigallinarum. Next base: position 12,948 of record DVNE01000034.1, on the reverse strand, counting down.
ATTTTAATTACGGCGCACATTTAAATAATGTTTTTGCCGCCTTAACGCATATGCCGCCTGTAAAATATATAGCCACGCACATATGTATACAGAAATACGGAGGAATTAAGACGCATATGCCTCACGCATACGGTGAAAACACCTTGATTGCATTCTGACAGATATGTCCCTCCGCCACTACCTCCTCCGCTGCTTTTTAAAAAATATGTATTGCGGCGCATTGCAATTGCCTCGCATATATCCTCTTTTCCCCTGCATTTTACGGCATATGCCGCCGCGTTTATGTGCGCGCTGACATTATATCAGCCGCAACACATATTTACAGCCGCTGATATTAAGTCACGCACATATGCTTTATGGCGGCAAAAAGCCCTATTTTATGATTTTGAGCGCATACGGCGCATATGACATAACAGCGCATTTTACGACATCTTTTGCACGCCAAAAAAATTCTGAAGGGGACAGATTTTAATTTCAATATTTAGTTTAATTTTTTTGTGCATTTTAATTTTGCTTTTTTATTTTGTTTTTAAATTTTTGGATGAGCTTTTATTTTGTCGGCTTCTGGCTTGGCGCTTCTGGCTGGGCGGCTCATATTTCTACCTCTACTCCCGTAAAAGTAATTTATTATGGCTTACTACCGCCGCCATAAACCGACATATTTTTTAAAAATTTCATGAAGGATATTTATGAAAAAACTATTTAAAAAATTTTATTGAGTAATTTTTTATAAATTAAATCAGAACAACAAAGCCATTTAAATCGAAACAGAAAAACTTTTTGAATTCGGGCAACAAAAAAATCTCCGCTAAAAGGCAGAGATTTTTTTAAAAGAGATTTTTTAGCCACAAAAAATTTTTTGATTATTTTAAAATTTTTATAGAGTTATTTACCAATATAATTTAAAGAATTACGCAGATAACGCCGCCCTTGCCCTCGTTGGTCATTCGCGTGATGGCCTTGCGCAATTTTGCGCGTGTATCGTCGCCGATGGCGGAAACTTTTGATACAAGCCCCTCCTGAACCATAGTGCGCAGCGATTTTCCGAATACATCTGTATTCCACGCGTTTTCGGGGTTTGTTTCAAACTCCTTCATCATGCCGTTTACAATGCTTTCGCTCTGCGAGCTTTCGCCCATTATGGGGCTTACCTCCCCCGCTACATCCACTCTTATAATGTGATATGTGGGTGCGGATGCCTTTAATTTTATGCCGACGGACGAGCCCTGACGGACAAGCTGAGGGTTTTCGTAGCTTAAATCGTCTGCCGAAGGGCTGACTATGCCGTAACCGTTGACCTGCGCACAGCCGAGCGCATCGCGCACTTTTGCATACCCCTTTTGCGCCTCTGATGCCGAACGGACGTACTTCATAAGCGAATATTCGCCGTCTATTTTGTCGCCCGCTATTTCAGAGAGCATTTCAAAGAAGATGCCCTCGTTTGCGGCGCAGGTTACCTTTGCCTCGCCTGAGGCAAAATTTACATATATATTGGCCTCCGCCGACCAGTGCGAAGTTCCCTCGGGTATGGCCGAAAGCAACGGCGCGTGTTTTACCTTGCTTACGCCCTTGCACACCTCGCGCACGCGGGAAAGCAGTTCGGCTATGGCGGAATTATCCTGAGGCAGAAAGCGCATCCATTCGGGAATATTCACGCACACCTTTAAAAGGGCAAATTCGCCTGCAAGCGCGCGCAGAATACGGGATATCTTGGCCTCGTCATACCCGCCGAGCGGAAGGCAGGCACAGCCGTACCGCTTTTCCTGCTCTTCGCAGTTTTCGCACAAAATTATATACGGTCTGCCGCCGGCCATCTCTTCGGCATTGAAATCGTCTCCGCAAAAGATAACGGCGCCGCAATCTTCGGAAAGCTCTTTAAAAGTAAGTCCGCCGCAGTCCTCAGCCTGCAACGCGGCAAGCAAATCGCCGCCGTTATGCACGCCTATGGCCGCGCCGCAAAGGCGCATTGATAAATCCTTGCAAATTTCGCTGTCTGCCATTTTTCCCTCCACTTTATACGGATTGCAAATTGTATATGATATTGTATTTTGCCCGCACCAGAAATAGAACTTATTAAAAATAAATAGACAAACCATATAAAAAATAATGGCATTAACGGCCTTAGAATATGAACTTTTGGCACTTGCCGCAAAACCTGCCGTAAAATCAAAAAAGCAGCGAAAACTTTTGCCCCGCCGGATATGCAAAACCCGACATACAATAAAAAAATTGCGCGGGGCGGCAACAGAATGTTGCCGCCCCGCACTTTATTCTTCTCCTCATAAAAAAAGGTGTATGAGCTTTTTCCCGCCGTGTTGCGGGCTGAAATTTTTAATTTCTCTCTTTGAGAACCTCAACGTAGAAGGCGTTCATCTCCTCTTCCGTTTTGAAAGTGGCCAGAAAGTAGGTGTTGCCCATTGCCGCAGAGAGGGCGAACGGTATTGTACCCACTACCTTTATGTTCTGCGGATACATAGCTGAAATTTCGTCCTCGCTGTAAAGGAAGGGCTTTCCGTCGCGCCTGCCAGCAAACGCGCAGAAAAATTTTTCGCCCGAGGGAACGAGGGTACTATCGTAGGCAATCATGTCCGCCCATATCTTGTACACATCGGTAGAATTGGCGTAGTTCATCATATCGGGGGTAAAGCCGCCGCAGGGGCGCATATTTACCTCCAGAGCAATCACGTCCCCCTTTTTGCCGAGGTATTGGTCCTTTGTAAGGCGGAAAAATTCAAAGTGGACAAACCTGCTCTTTACCCCAAACGCCTTTACCGTGCGCCTGCCTGCGCTGCGGACGTCGTCCTTGAGCTCGTTAACTATATAATATATACTGTTATCGTTTGTGTTGACTATGTCCATTATAGAGAAGGGCGTTACATTGCCCGTTTCAAAGATGGGCTCGCCGCGACTGTTGATTATTGCGTCGTAGGAGTTGACCTCCGCCTCCACAAATTCCTCCATAATGTACTCCACTGGCGGCTTGTTCGCGAAAAACTCGTCTAGGTCGGCCCTGGAGGAGAGTTTATAGGTATCGTTTGCACCCACGCCGTTATCGGGCTTGACTATTACGGGATAGCCCACTTCCTCTATGAACGCCTCGCACTGCTCGCGCGAGTCTGCCATACAGTAGCGCGCGGTGACCACGCCCGCCTTTTTGTAGTATTCCTTCATGCGGGACTTGCACTTTACCTTTGGCATATCGGCAAGCTTAAAGCCGCTTGTAATGTTGAAGTCAGTGCGCAGCCTTGCGTCCAGCTCCAGCCAGTATTCATTGTTGCTCTCTATATAGTCAATCCTGCCGTACTTGAATATGAACATTGCTACGGCGCGGTACACCTCGTCATAGTCCTTTAACGAGCGCACCCAGTAGTATTCCGCAAGGTTGTCCCTTACCTCGGGGGCGAGGTCGCCGTAGGGGCAGTCGCCTATGCCGAGCACATTGTAGCCGTTATTTTTTAGTTCGTGGCAGAAATGCCAGTAGTTTGTGGGAAAATTTGGCGATATAAATATAAAATTCCTCATATACACACCTTCTTTTTGCGGCAGATTGTAAGCCGCATAGCGATTGATTGCGCCATATATGCCGTCGTTTTTATAAGCCAATTCTGATAAGGCGTTTTTTACATAGTTTTTTAAAAAGTTTTTTATTGGGCGCTTTTTGCGTGATTTTTTTCAGGACAAAGTCTGCGGTATTTTTTGCAGACTGCGTTTACGGCGCTTTTGCTCTATGCCGTTGCGGACAGCGTTTGCCAGCAGCTGTTACCTTACTTTTGCAGCGCTTTTAAAAGGGTCGCGGCTAAGTTCAATTACCTGCTGAAATCAGCCGAGAATGAGCGGCAGAAAGTACGCGGCCTGCAAATACCACCAGTTCCAGTCGTGGCAGACATCGTCGCCCCAGAAATCCACCCACGCGTCTATGCCCTTGCGCCTGAAAATGGCCGCCATTGCGCGCGTATCTTCGAGCGTCTCCACCTCCCACGCGCCTCGGCCGACGCACAGCACAATGCGGCTGCGGTTATATTTTTCGATATACGGATGCCCGCACGGCATTCCGCCGAGGTACTGGAGCGGGGCGTTGTTGTAGGTGAGGTCGTCGTGATAACAGCCGAAGCTGCGCTCGTTGGTGTATATGCCGCTGAGGGCAAGCAGGGCATCGAAAGTATCGGGAAAGCGAAAAAACAGGTTGGAGGCGTGCAGCGAGCCGAGGCTTATCCCCGCTGACATAAAGCGTATCTGCCAGCCGTTGGCCTGGGTGTTTATCCTTGAAAAGAAAGGAACGGCCTCGCCTATGACAAAATTCACCCACGCCTCGTAGTGTACTATGCGGCCGCGCGGGTCGCCGGGGGCAAGCAGCGTCTGATTATCTATGCTGTCTATGGTGAAGACCTGAATTCTTCCGTCCTCTATAAACGGCGCGTAGACTTTAAGCATGCCCATCTCTTCAAACTCAGTGAACCTCCCGCCCTGGCAGGGCAGAATGAGCACGGGCTTGCCGCTGGTACCGTATTGCATATATTCCATTTCTCTGCCGAGGTAGCGGCTGTAAATCTTTCCGTAAGAGCTGAACATCGAACACCTGACTTAAAATTGCATGGCATATATGCCGCGATTAACGCATTTTTTATTGATTAGCAACAATCAAAAATGGCAAATTGCCCTTTAAGTTTTGCTTAAATATTTCCTTAAAATTCCCCTTCAAAGCCGAGGGAATTGAACATTACGGGCAACTGGCGCTGCCAGGATGCCTCGCTGTGAGTGCCGTAGGGAACAATGCGCGAGGTGACGAACACGCCCTTTTTTATAAGGCCTGAGGTTGCCTCGGCAAAGATGCCGCGCTGGCCGTAGTGGTTGGAAAACTCCTTGCTGCCATAGTCCATATACAGCTGCGTGGGGCGGGAAAAGGCCGCCTTTGACAGAAACTGCGGCATTCCTCCGCCCACCCAAAGACTGGGCGAAAGCGCTGCGCCGCGCGCAAAGTACCTGTTGTAGTCGGCCAGGGCATATAAAGACATAAGTCCGCCCATGGAACTGCCGCCTATGGCGGTATTCTCTCTGTCCTGCAGGGTGCGGAAACTGCCGTCTATGTACGGCTTGAACTCCTTGACGAGCCAGTCCATATACTTTTTGCCCCTGCCGCGTATGAATGTGCCGTCGGGCATATAGAAATTTACGGGAGAATACTCCTCAAGCCTGCCGTTGCCCTCGGTATTGCACTCCACGGCGGCGATTATTATTTTTGTATGGGTGTAGTCGAGATATTCGCCTATACCCCAGCTCTTGCCGAAAGTTGCGTCCTCGTCAAAAAAGAGGTTGTGACCGTCGAACATATACATTACGGGGTAGCGGCGGGGCGCTTCCTCCTGATAGTCGACGGGCAGATAGACGTACGCCCTGCGCTTGCGCTCACCCGTGAGCTGCGGTATGGCAATTTCCCATTTGTGAACCATAAAAAAGCCTCGTATAAAAAGTCTTAAGGCGCGGCGTTCATACGCCGCCGTATTTTAAACCGCTGACGCGGCATTTTGTATTGTAATCAAAAGAGCAGCATATATGCCTTATTCAACGGCATTTTTACAGTGCCTTTGCATAAAGGACAGCACGTCCTCGCACGCCTGCGCGCCGCAGAAGTCGTTTAGAATTTCGTGCCGCGCACCGCTGTAAAGTATGAGTGAAACATCCTTTACGCCCGCCTTTTTATATTTATTGCAGACCGTTTTTACGCCCTTGCCGTAGTCGCCGACAGGGTCGTCGGCACCCGACACAATAAGCAGGGGAAGCTCCTTGGGGACGGCGCGGAAGGCCGCAGACGAACACGCCTTGGACATAATGCTGAACAGTCCCGCATATCCGCCGCAGGTAAAGCCGAAGCCGCACAGCTCGTCGGCGACATACTTGCGCACATTGCCGCCCTCGGCCGAGAGCCATTCGTAGCCCGTTTCTGCGGGCGAAAATCGCTTGTTGTACGCGCCGAACGCCAGGGAAGATATAAGTTTGCTCTTGTAGCCGCGTCCCTTCACCGCACCGACAAGTTTGGTGAGAAGTTTTGCAAAGAACAGCGTTGCGCCGTCCTTATAGCCCGTGCCCATTATTATTGCGGCGGCACACTGACTGCCGTAGCGCGCAATGTATTCGCGGCAGAAGAAAGAGCCCATGCTGTGCCCCATTATTATAAAGGGCACTTTGGGCGCGTACTCCCTCACCCTCAGCGAAAGGGCATATATATCGCTTAAAACCAGCTCGGCGCCGTCTTTGGGGAAGTGTCCACGCTCCTCTTTTGCGGCGGTCTGGCCGTGTCCGAGGTGGTCTTCGGCACAGACGAGAAAGCCGCGGCGGGCGGCCTCTTCGGCAAAAGACGAATAGCGCGCGCCGTACTCCTCCATTCCGTGTATTATCTGCAAAATGCCGCAGACGCTGCCTTCGGGACGCCATATGCACGCATGAATGGTGTGCACTCCGTCCGCCGAAGGGTAATAAATATCTTCCATAACGCCTCCTCTGCGCATATGCGCCCAGGCCTTTTTTTAAGCAACTTTGTATTTTTTTGAAAAGACAGATTTTTTATTCAGCCGAAAGACGGATTTTCCCTTAAGGTTCAGATATATTCGCGGAATACCGAAAGATTTTCTTCCGAGACTGACAGTTCGCCGTCCTCTATGCGGTGCGCCGTTTTTACCACCAGGCCGTTGAGTACGGCAGGCCTGCACACGCGCGCGCCATATTTTACGGCTACGCCGTTAATGAGGTCGGCCTCGCACTTTTTACCGGAAACAAGGTCGTAATACATTCCCGAAACGAGGTCGCGGTGCTTTTTCATGGCGATGGGAATGATTAAGTAGGATATGAATTTTTTGAGCGCCGTGCGGTAGCCAAGCAGGGCGGCGATATCGTGACCCTGCACCTTTGCGGGCGTTATGCCGCTTGCTATGGCTATATCGAAGCACTCCTTTAATATGGCCTGCGCCACCTTGCGGGCATACTTATTATCGCATATCTGGCCGAAGGTCATACCCGTTATGGCGGAAATGCCGGAAAAGGCACAGTTTATGGTGAGCTTTGACCACCTTGCGCCTATGAAATTTTTTTCAAGCTGCACCCTGCCCATAAGGGAGAGAATATCTTTGACCGCGCCCAGCTTTTCAAAATTGGTATAGAGCGTGCCGAGTGCAAATTCCAGGCCGTCTGTACGCGTGGTAAGCACGGCTTCGCCCCTGCCTTTGAATGTTGCGCCCCACGATACCGCGCAGCCGCAGGTGCGCGCCTCGCCCGCCACTTCGGCAACCGAGGGCTCGGGTATGCCGTTCTGCGTGGTGCATATTATGCCGTCCTCGGCAAGGTAGGGAAGAAGAAACTCCACCGTGCGCCTGTTTTCGCGCTGTTTTGTCATAAGGAAGATGACGTCGTACCTGCCCTGCATCTCCTCGGGCAGGAGGGCGCTGACCTTTACGGTGAAATCCACCGTGCCCGTTATGTGAGCGCCGCCCTTTTTAAGGGCGAGAATATGTTCGCGGTTGCGCGAAATAAGGTCGACCTGGCCGCCGTTTTTTGTTATGTATGCGCCGAGCACCGTGCCCATGGCGCCCGCGCCGTAAATTGCAGTCCTCATAAAAATCCCCCCATTAATATGCACAATTTTGCGCAGCGTGCTGTTTACAACGAATATTTTACCACATTTTAAGGCGATTTGCAATACTTTTATTCTTTTACCGCCGCGCATAGTTGCTTAAATTGCGGGCATACTTATTTGCAAGGAGATAACGCTATGTTGATTGCAAATTTTATTGCCTATATTCTCTGCATAATAGGCGCGCTCAACTGGGGTCTCTACGGCATATTCGACTTCAACCTTGTAAGCTGGATATTCCAGGGCCCCCGCACCGCAGGTTCTATAACCATTTACGTGCTTATTGCCGTTGCGGCGCTTTGGCTGATAATTTCGCCCATTATTTCGGGCTGGGGTCTGCGCCTTACCCGCAGGGAAGAGATGAAAAAGCAGAGGGCGCGTTAAATTATTTTATGCGCTGAAAACTTTTTCGGGCAATTTTTAAGCGCGCGGCATTCTGCCGCGCGCTTAAAACCTTTTATATATTTTTTTAAAACGCACTTTAAAGCACATCACTTGTCACAGACTTTCTGAGTGCGGACTTAAAATACCTTGCTTTATGCCCGCTACTTATTTTATGCCCGCGGACGAGCCGAAGCGCGAAACGAGCTCGGCCTCGCTGTCGGCAGTCACCTTTAAAAGCGCGGTGAGGTCAGAGATGTTCTTTTCGCCCAGCACCTCGACATATCTGTCCAGATAGCTCTCCACATACTCGTGCTTGCCCTTTAAGTACTTCAGCCCCGACTGTGTGGCGGTGACATTCATTCTGCGCCTGTCCTCCTCGTCCATCTCCATTGAGATGTAGCCCTTTTCGCGCAGGGAGCGCAGGATATTTGCCGTGCGCGCGCGGCTGAGATGCGCCTCTTCGCTTATCTCCGTAGGCGTGACCGCCCTGCCTGCCATTGCTATATACTCCATAAGCGCCGTTTCGCCCACAAGAAATTCGCGAAGATACAGCATTATATCCATTCTGTACATGCGCCAGAGCTGCTCCAAAAGCGCGTTGCGCAATTCCACTTTATCCATAACACTCTCCCGTGCGGGCAACGCCCGCAAAAACTTCCTTTATCCGCTGTACAAAGATTATCTGCACGGCCATATATGCCGCAAACTTTCATACATCAGGCAAAATTTGCCGCAGAAAGTCCTGCAAGTCCAGTCAGATATGTCGCAGAAAATTCCATTCGTCGGGCCATATGTGCCGTCCGATTATGTTTTGCGGACCCGACCCAATTAAAATTATTCGTTTGACTTGAGCGATTCGGCCATGTTTATTCTGTACAGCTTTATGAGCATGAACGCATAGACGACTATGGCGAAGCCTATGGTTATAAGGAACGCCCACAGATAGCTGAGCGGCGATATGGCCGTGCCGAACATCATCCACACGCTGCTTACCCTACCTATTATGAACATATGCAGCAGCCAGCCGACGAGCAGTCCGAACAGCGCGCCCACTATCGTCAAAATTATGCTCTCGCGGTAGATATAGCCCGCGACCTCCCACTTGGTATAGCCGAGAACGCGGAGAGTAGCTATCTCCTTGCGGCGCTCGTCTATGTTTATGTTGGTGAGGTTGTAGAGCACTATCGCCGCCAGCGCGCCCGCGCACACGACGAGAATGAGTATTACAAAGCTCATTGTCTGGTTTATGGAGCTGAAGGTCTGCACGGTTGTGTAGGTGAACTCCACGCCCGTAACCGATGTATCGGAGAGCAGGCGCTGCGCGTCCTCGTCCATCCGCTCGGTATCAGAGCCGTATCCGTATATTACCAGGTAGGTATTGGGCGAGGTATCCACCGTGCCGCCCGCCTGAGCGACTGCATCGGAGAACGCAGAGGCGCTCATATACACATTGGAACCGGTGTAATTTTCGCACACGGCAAGTATTTTGAGGTTTAAAGTTACCCTGCCCGCAGTGACATAGGTTATGTCGTCGCCCGCAGACAAGTCATAAACCGTGGCAATATTTTCGGGTACGACTATGCCGCCCTGGCTTAAGTCTATCCGCTTGCCCGAGCCCCTTATATGCAGGCTTACAAACTGAGAAAACACCTCCTCGTCCGCCACGGCGTACAAATCTACGCTCTCGCGCGAGCGCGTTTCGCCGTCGCCTATCGCAAGCTGGCCGTTTTCGGTATATACGTCGGTATAGTCGGCCGCGTCCAGGGAATTGAGGTAAGCAGCAAGTTCGCCGTCCTCCGCACCCTCCTGCGCGGCGTTGTGGCTTATAGAGGTATCGTAGAACACTATTCGGCTGTACTGCAGGTCGGTGACTGCGGCGACGCTGTCCCCGAGGCCGAAGCCCGTGAGTATGAGCGCCGTGCAGCCGAGCACGGAAACTATTGTGAGCACCATATTCTTTTTATAGCGGAATATGTTGCGGATGGTGGCCTTCCAGCGGAAGGTTATGTGTTTCCAGATAGGGGTGCAGCGCTCCAGAAGTATGCGCTTGCCGGGCTTGGGCGCCTTGGGCTGCATGAGTACGGAGGGGCGCTCCTTGGTGGTGGCGCGGCAGGCAAACATGGTTACGGCAATGATTATTGCCAGCGAGCCGAACACTACAGCGAGTGCTATATACCACGAGAAACCGAGGTAGAGCGAGGGCAGGAAGTACATCGTCTTGTAGGCGTTCCAGAAAATGCTGGGCATTATGGAGAAGCCGAGCAGTATGCCCACGACTACGCCTATCAGGCAGGCGAGTATGCAGTAGACGAGGTACTTTATCATAATAGTGCCCTCTTTATAGCCGAGCGCCTTGAGCGTACCTATCTGCATTCTGTCCTGTTCAACCATTCGCGTCATGGAGGTGAGCGCGACGAGCGCCGCAACGACTATGAAGAATATGGGGAACACGCCCGCAATATCCTCCACCTTTTCGACGTTCATGTCGAAGCTTACGTAGCTTACGTTGGTGCTGCCGCGGTCGAGCACGTACCACGTTGCGTTGGCGGGCAGCATTCCGCCTATCAGCGTATTGCTCTCTATATCGGCGTTGATGGCGGCGTTTATCTGCGCGCCCAAATCCTCTATAAAGGCGGCCCTGTTCAGAACATAGTCCTTGTAGTCGGTGTAGAAATGCTCGTAGTCCTCCACGCCCGCTATCTGCACCCACAGGTCGGTATACAGAATGCTCTCCTCGCGTATAGGTTTGCCGAGCAGCGAAAGATTGAGCGCGTAGAACGGAGTGTTCGGCTTGGTGAGGTCGTAGACGTCGTTTTCGACCTCGTCCGAAGGCGTGTAGTTGCCGTATATTACGAGGTTTACCACGCCCGTGCCTATCGTCGTTATCTCGCGCGCGTCGCGATAGAAGTAGTCGGGCGAGGAAACTATGCCCACTACGGTAAATTGCTTTTGCGCGTATATGTCGCCGTAAGTGCTCGAGGAGGTGTCTATCTCAGATGAGAGCGATATCCTGTCGCCAACCTCAACTTCGGCAAAGTAGTTATTGGAGCGCTCTGCAACCACCTGCTGCGAAAGGGGTATTTCGTTGCCGTCCGCGTCCTTTAAGCCCTCGTGCGGGAACGAGCCCTCGAGCAGCGTCATATGGTTGAGGTAGGCGCTCTTTCCGTCGCGTACGCTGTCGCCCGAAACTACCGAAAAATCGAGGCCTATGAGGTTTACGGCGGAGGCCTTTGCGCCGTCTATGCTGGCCATAACCGAACTGGTCACGGCGGGCATATATGCGGAGACGACGTCCTCGCCATCGTCGTCCTGAACGGCGGCGATGCCCTCTATATCGGAAAGCGTGAGGCCGTAGGCAGACTTTATATCCACGTCGTAAGCCTCATTTTCGAAGAGGAAGTCCGACATAGAGGTCTTCATGTCGGGCGTGGCCTGCGATATGCCTATAAGAAATCCCACGCCAAGCGCAATTATGGCCATGATTGCAAGGAACCTGCCAAAACTGTGCTTGAATTCCTTTACGATATTTTTTGTAAATTTTTTCATATATACCTCACTGAATTCCGTGCAGGCAGAAATCTTAGCGGTTTAAAACTGTTTGCCGACTATCCGTTATGCAACTGTTTACAGCCTTGCGCCGCTTAAACTTTATATTATATTGCATATGACTTGCGCAGGCAGACATTTTATGCGGCGCTGTTTACAAGCTTGTGTTTGCCCTGTGGCTGTTGTTGCATTGCTTGCGGCCTTGCGCACAAAGGTGCGTACCTGTAAAGCGGTTTAAAAATATATTACCACTCTATGAGCGAAACATCCATGGGGTCGGGGTTGACTTCCTCGCCGACGACGGTGCCGTTCTTTATGTGAATTACCCTGTCGGCCATCTGCGTTATTGCACTGTTATGCGTTATAACTATGACGGTCTTGCCGCTGTTACGGCAGACGTCGTGCAGAAGTTTGAGAATGTTTTTGCCCGTTTCGTAGTCGAGCGCGCCCGTGGGCTCGTCGCAGAGCAGAAGTTTGGGGTTTTTGGCAATGGCGCGCGCAATGGAGACCCTCTGCTGTTCGCCGCCCGAAAGCTGTGCGGGGAAGTTCTTCATTCTGTCTGCAAGCCCCACCTCTTCGAGCGTCTTTTCGGCGTCGAGCGGGTTTTTGCAGATTTCAGAAGCTATCTCCACATTTTCGAGCGCAGTGAGGTTCTGAATGAGGTTATAGAACTGGAACACAAAGCCCACATCGTAGCGGCGGTATTCGGTGAGCTGTCTTTCATTGAACGAGCTTACCTTTACGCCGTCGACAAGGATAGTGCCCGAAGTTACGGCGTCCATGCCGCCGAGCATATTCAAAACGGTGGTCTTGCCTGCGCCCGAAGGGCCGACTATAACGCAAAACTCGCCCTTTTCAATTTTAAAATTTACACCGTTTGCCGCCTTTATGATGTTTGAACCCATTGTGTAGTGCTTGCTGACATCGGTAAATTCAACAAAGCTGTGTCCGGAATTTTGCTTTGCGGCATTAGCGGCAGGCTGTTCGCTCTCTTTGGTGCGTACAAATTTGACGTATCCCATAAATCACCTCAACGACTGACGATTTTTAAGTTTGTCATATAAAAATACGACAATACTGTTAATTGTTTTTACCCTTTACATATTTTCAACTTAATTATAAGGCCGCGGAGCTGTTATGTCAATACCGTCAGCGTTAAATTTGTGTGAAATTAAATTCACCGCATAAACTTTATATTTTTCAAGGTAGCCTGTGCGGCGATATGCGCACAATCCATATTATGTATGCGCACAAAAAAAGGCATATGTCAGCGGCAAAATTTAAACATTGCAAGATACCGAAAGCCGTGGCGCGCAGGTAAAAAAGGGCGTGGCGCACGAATAAATGGCGTGGCGCGCAGGTAAAAAAGGGCGTGGCGCGCGGAATCTTTCCGCGCG
>DVNE01000033.1 GCA_018714625.1 Candidatus Coproplasma excrementigallinarum | reverse complement strand
TGCGGGCGCGGCTATGCCTTTATTGCACGAGATTTATTTTTTGCCGTCTTTGGCAGAAGGAGTGTTTAAGGTTATATCTGTCTTATTTTCAGGCGCAACGCCTGCCTCGTAAGATACGGGCGTGTAGGTCGCCTGGTACATCCCCGGATTGTAACCTACCCTGGCGGAAATATCGGGCGGAACGGGCACTGTCGACGGGGCGAGATATTGCTCTTCAGGCGTTAATATCGGCGCCTGAACATATTGCACGGGTGTTGGCTGAACCGACTGTGCATAATTTACCAGGACGGGCGGTTGCGCCTTGCCGTGATGCCCGTCTTTGTGACAGGAATGTTCTTCAGGCATTTTTATGCCGTAGTCTGAAACCTTTACAATCTTTCCGAAACCGCCATCGTCGCGCACCCTGAATTCGTCCTCCGCCTCGCGGTGTTTTGTGCGTCGGAAAGTTATTACGGAATAGGCAACTATGGCCGCGCACACGATAATTGCAATAATAAGCAACACTATGATAGCGATTTTCCAGCCGAGGCTCCAGACGGGAGCAAGCAGAATTGCCATAAAAAGACCTCCTTAACCGTTATTTGAAACCCAGAGAACGATGCCTGATGCAGGGAACTGGGTATTTGTTACTTCCATAAGCGCGACTTGCGTTACATTACCAATGCCGGACAAGTCAAGCGTATGCTCATTAATTTCCGTATCGCCTATTACCACATAGTAAACGCCGTCCATCTCTATGGCGTTTTGCAGACCGCTAAGGTTCTCGCCGCTTATGCGCCATACATAGTACTTTCCGCTGTGGCGCATATCTTCGGGCGCGCCCTCTGCGCCGTCAGTAACTTTATATGTATAAACGCTGCCGTTTACATCAACGCTGCGAATGACTGCGCTAAAGAAATTCACTACCGCACTGCCGCCCTCAGCCAAAGGCGCCGTAAAATACTCTTCGCCGTCGGCAGTATTTTCTTTCTGAACGGGCGTTTCATCAACATCGATTTTATCAGTCGAGCCGCTTCCTACAAGAGCGTCATTCACGTTCAGAACTGCGGTGTAATATTCGGTATTTTTTACTACATATGCAAAATCTTCACCAACTGAAGCGGATACTTCCACATTGCCGACCAGATTAGTCTGGTTATTTGGCAGCGTTATGACAAGATAGTACACCTCGCTGACGACATCAGCAGTAGCAGTATAATCAAACATACCCGACGCACCGACAAGCGATGTAAAGGACGAAGCATCTACTATTTCCGCCGCACTTGTAAGAGTGTATTCTCCGACAGATACGGGTACTCCGTTAACCTGCCAGAAGAGACGCATTCTTGTGTCTGACGGCAAAGCCTTACCAAACTTAAACTGCAAATTACCCTTTAGCATTGAAGGCTGAACGCCTGAGTAAGCGCCTTCCGCGCCGTGGTTGTATGCGTAACGCACAGTGAAAATGCCGTCTGAACGCAGGTCTAGAGAGCTGCCAAAGGCTGAACCTTCGTCCGTGTCGGTTGCCGCAACCGAGATATTGTCTGGCTGAACAAAGATATACAGCGTGCCCGTTATGACCTCGTCTGCAATAGTGAATATATTGCCGTTTACCGTAAGCCCGTCTTCACCAACAGGCGTGAGAGCAGTACCCGCTGCGTTTACCGTATAGACGTCTATTCGGGGCGTGCCTATGTAGCCATCTACAACAAAACTGAAGCCATGCGTTGTATCTATGGGGATTAAGCCGCCGCCCAATGCATCGGTCTCGACAAGCGCCTCTGAAAGAGCGCTCTTTAAAGTTACGTTTTCGGGAGCGGATACAACTGCCGTATAGTTCCAGCGAGCATAATAGTTGAGCGAACCGCGCACAGACTGACCGTGCTTATCGTCAGTGTCATTCTCGCCGCCGGCAGTGCAGAGCGAATAGAAGCTTGTGCCGTAGGCATTTAAAGACGAGGCGCTGTTAGTAGGATAGAAACCCTTGAACGAAAATCCAGTGCGACTGTAAACTTTTTCGAACAGCTCTGAGCCGAGTGCATCATAAATTTCGGTGAAGAGCTGTTTGTTGATTTCGGTGCCGCTCTTTACCTGATAGATAAAGTAACGCGTACCTACTGCACTTGCGTCCGGCTCCTCCGCCCATTCACCGAGGTCAAACATTACTGAATATACCTTGTCGAACGAGGCGTCTATCTCTATCAGCGAAAGACCGCTTAACCCGGTCAACAATGCAGGCAAGGTAATGGTATATCTGCCTGAACTGATATTAAGCGAATAACTTAGGGTATATTCTTGCCCAGCTATTGTTATATTTTCAGAAGAATTATAGTAACCGTCTGCTGTACCATCCGAATCGGTACGGATAACCGGGAACGATACTGCCCCGGAAAGTACAGTACCATTGACGGTAGCTTTAATTGTTATTGTAGGGTTAAGGCCATAGCCTGCACGGGGGTCGAGGTAGAAGCTGTATGGCTGACCTGCAACAGCATCTGAATTGCTTGCCGCTGTATAGATTGCGCCCGTCAGCGTTCCGGAACGAATTACTATTCCGTTGGCCACCCTTATGGTTATATACCCCTCAGCTTTGCCGTTTATGGCGGTACAGGTAACCGTAAATTCAGATCCGGGACTTACATTACCCAATTCAACCGTGCCATTGGGGCGCACATTCACACCTGAAGGTAATCCTTCTGCTGTGTACCTTACGTCAACAACAAGAAGATTATAAATGAAACGCTGTGTAAGATCCGCCTCAAGACGAACGGTATCACCGGGAGCATAGACATATATATAGCTGCCTTCAAGTGTGCTTGGAATTACAGCACGGGGTGGCGTATCTTCCGCAGGCTGTACGCCTATGCCGGTTATGGCATTGGGCACTACCTCTATCATTACATAATAATATTGGTTATCCCCAGTCTCATATTCCAGCACGAGAGCCGCGCCCGTAGTTTTGCCGAGTATAGGCGAAACGGATATTGTTTTGCCGTCGTCTGAAAGCGTGGCCTTGAAGTAAGACTGAATGGCGCTCAGGCTTGTGGAGTTACCAAGCACCTGAGAAGTCTGAAGCCCGCTTACCACATCTCCAAGCCCATGTCCATACTCCCCACTAAAGCCATATAGATATGCACTATTAGTTACAAGGTAAACTTCAGGACTATATACATTGGCAGACGCAATATTTATATTCTGGGCATAAGTAGTGCCATTCACTTCATTCTCGCCGGCATAAATCTGGAAGTAGGTATAACCTGAAGTACCAGCAGTTGCGTCCTGCACAAAGTTATGGGAATTATCCTTATCAACTTCAGCAGGGGTGTTGTTTTCAATAATGTCGGGGGTTGTTACAGTTACTCCTGAAGACATAGTTGCAGGACTTACAGTTATGGGGTAAGAACACAACATTACATATCTGTCGGTTTTCGAAGAAACATGGATAGTATATGTAATGTTTATACTGTTAATAGTAAGATCAGCCTGGTCATAACTTAAAGTATAACTGCCACCCTCATTATAATTTCCACCCGAAAGCGTAAATATTGCGGTATTCGTATCTTCGCCTTCTAACCCACCCCCAATGAGATTATGACGGAAATAAACAAACCCGTTTTCCTTACTATCTACACTTCCATTTTCAGTATTTAACTCTAAATACTCCTCCTTTGTTTCAGAATTAAACGAATAACCTCTATCTATTTCTTCTGTTGCGTTTACCGTTATTACTATCTTGGTAATATTATAGGTAGTATTTTCGTCACTCTCATAATCTAACTCCGAAAGACTTAATGTTTCAACAGTGTATTTTTCAAAATTGGCTGTACCAATCGTTTCATTTATATTTTCTTTAGGTACTGTCTTTGTTTCAGTTTTGTTTTCCACTGTATCGACAGGATTTTCTACCCAGAGCTGGGCATATGCCGTGCCAGAATTACGCCCGGTAACCCGAGCATCAGAACCGCTTAAAGATAGTTCTGCAACATTTCCGCCATTTACACCAGTACCTACTAAACGCAATCTTACATTCCTGCCCCCACTTGTAGTTCCGTCTAAAATCTGTACACCATCTTCAGTGAAAACGCCGCCATTGAAGTTTATTGAAGCATTATTATATATTGACGAACTGTTTCCACTTTGCAGTGCAAGTTCCACTGCAGCATTTTGCACGGCATTCTGATTGCTGCCTGTTAAAGCGAGAGCATAGTTGTATCCGCTGAGATTGTTACCAGAAAGGCTACTGAATGCATACACGCCAGACATACTTTCAGAGTCTGCGTTTGCCGCAACAAAGTAGTTGTTGCTATTAGCAGAATCGGCATTATCATCTGAAAATGCAATACCTGCAACATAGTGCCCAGAAGTTCCACCAGAAGAATTGAGCACCGCGTTTGAAATATTGTTTCTTATTTTTGCGCCATTGGAATTAAGCGCGCAGATGCCCGCCGCATATGAAGACTGGTTAGTTGCATAGCTTATTGCCTCGACAGTGCTATCTACTACAAGGCAGCCTTCTATATAGCTGTCTCCAGGGCAACTGTTCAGCCCTGCAATGCCCGCCGAATAGGCGCTGTATGAAGCTGACGATGATATTACGCTGTTGTCACGACCGACGCAGGAAGATACTGCTATGGTATTATTATACCAAACGCCGCCAAACACGCCGCCTGCATATGTGCGCATATATTCTTCGCCGACGGCTTCTACTGCGCAATCTTCTACAACTATGCCTTCAAACAAATGAGTAGCGCCACTTACTGCCGCACCGCCTACACCCACAGCACCGCCGACATATATATCAAAGTCACCAGCACCTGAAGGCACACCCGACATTCCAACCTGAATATTAGTGAAGGCTCTGCCAGTCACATGGACATTTTTTACCGTGCTTGATGTAACTGCATAGCTGTTTGAAGAACTATTCTGAAATATTCTTGTTGCGCCTATAAGGCCGCCAACGCACGCCGTATTGGGGTTGTTGGTGCCGTTCATATATATATTTGTCTGCGAAACGGAACCGCCGTCTACGTGCAACTCTGTTGCCGTGCCTCCGTTCATCATGCCGAACATTCCTCCGACATAATTTTCGGCGCAGTAGTCGCGGTTGCCCGAGACTGCGTTCTGAATGCCGCGGACGGTATAGCCATTTTCATGCAGACCACTGAAGTTCACATTTATATCTGAAACCTTATAAGTAACACCGTTAGTACCGTTACCGTAATTACCATAATTTTCGATATAGCCTATAAAGCCGCCGACATACACATTATTACTGTGGTCACCCCAATCATAGGAGACATTGCTGTTTGCAGTATTGAGGTCGTCGTCTGCATAATACAGGTTAGAATCGAAAGAATAGCCCAGTCCGTTTACAGAGCAGGAATTAAGATTTAATGTAATACCAGATATGGTGTTACTGTCTGCACCTATACCGCGAACCTTGCCTGCCATTGCTCCTGCGGCAATATCGCCGACAGCCGTAGAACCGCTGAACCTTTGCGCGGAAACATAGCCGTTATTTACCGTAAAAGTAAAGCCGCTTATTCCAAAATTATCGGGCAATACAGATGTATAAAAACCTGCACACACATCATATAGATCCGTTCTTTGCGGCAAACCCGTATGCCCATAAGAGGAGCTGCTGCTCTGTTCGGCAACCACCTCTATTGAATAGTGCTCTTCTGTAAGAGTAAAATCCTCTCCGCCATTGAGCGCAAAAGTGTTGTAACCGAAAATGCCGCCTGCGTATGCGGGGCCTGTGCCGTTCTGTGTAGCTGTAACGGCTACGTTCGTGCTGAACACGACCGCCTCATCCGCACCTAAGCCATTGGGCGCATACACGACGCCGCCCTGAGTGGACGAAACATAGCCTATTACGCCGCCTGCAAACGGTATGCCCCAGCTGCCTGCCTCGGCTGTGGACGCAGAGATATTCAACGCGCCGCTAGCCGCCGCGGTGGTGAAATCTATATCCGATATGGTAAGTTCAGCTATCTGAGCCGCCGTCCCTGAAGCGCTCTGTTCGGCATGAGCCAGACCGATAAGTCCGCCCGCAAGTGCAATCCTGGTACCGCGACTTTCATTCAGCGTGTCAGGATTGAGAGAAGCATTTGTGTCACTGTCAAGTTTTGTTGCCGTTATGCTTGCCGCAAGGTTGCTGCCCGAAGCGGAAATATCTACGCCGCTTATAGTGCAGGAGACGTTTTCCGTTGCAACGCCTTCAAACGGTGTGGAAGTGCTCTGAACTACGCCCGCAAGTCCGCCGACTATAGCGCTGCCGTTCGTGATGGCGTCGGCAAGAATATTCGCGCCGTTGAACGTGGCTGAAAAAGCATCTACATAGGCATTGTTAATGACACCTGCAAGCGCACCGACGCTGACTATTTCGGTCGGAGAGGCATTGCGGCTGGTTATTGAAATTTCTGAATAGTTGCCGCGGTAGGAAACGCCCGACCAGCTATCTATATTCGCGCCTGAGTAGCCGAAAATGCCGCCGGCATACATATTGACGCCGTCGTCGGTTTTGCCGTTAACTCCGCCCGTCTGTGCGGAAATGGATACGGAAGAGTTTACGTTGTGAAGGACTACCTTCTCACCTATGCTGCCCGCAATGCCGCCGACAAGGGCATAATAATTTTTGGTAGTATCGTCAACTCCCGCGGTGAGCGCTATCGTGCCGCGCACATCGGCATCGAGTATGGCGCAGGCGTGTGTGCCGTCGCCATAAATATGGTTGAAGAAGCCAAGGCTGAGAATGTAATTATCGGTACTACCGTCCTGAATGAAGTTTGAAGGAGTTGCCTCCACTACCTGCACGTTCATTGTGGCGGAATAGCCGTTGAAATCGAACACGCCCTGAAAAGGTACGCCACGGCGCGAACCGAGGCCGAAATAACCATGCGAGAAATTTGCAGCATTGCTTAAGTCGGTGCTCTCATTGACCATAATATCGTCGGTAAGTCTGTAATAGGCCGTGGAGAGAGAGCTGCGCGCAGAATTTGCCGCCGAAGATATTTCAGTGAGAACAACTTTGGTTGTGCCAGCCTCGTCAGTATAACTTTCTTTAAGATTGCCATTCTCATCATACCAGTTGCTGTTATCGAGACCGAAATAGCCGAGGTATTGGGCAAAAATTGAGGCAGTGGTTGCAGTCACATCACCCGCCGCCGAAGCGAGAATTTTTGAAAGACCGAGCAGCTGTGAAGAATTGGAAATTGAATAGGCCGTGGAAAGGCTTCTGCCGCGCTCGTTGGAGAGCGCAGTTACAACGGAAATCTCAATATTTTCTGTATTGCTATCGGTTATGCCTGAATAAAAATTTGGCGAAGATTCAAGCTGCGTTTCGGCGCCATTGACGGTGAGCGAAGTACTTACAGCCGTATCATTAATTACGGTCACTTCAAATTTTGTGTCTGAAGGTATGGTATAGTTGCCGCTTTCATCACGGGTTACGCCGTCGCCCGATACATACACCTGCACGCCCGCCTGCACGCCGCTCATATTCACCTTTGCCGTAGAATACGTTACGGGGAGAACGAACGACGCAAGAGAGAGCGCCGCAACTACCGCAACTATAAATATTATTAATAATGCTAAAGCTGTGATGCCCATCACCCGCTTTTTTATGCGTGTTTTCAAGTTATGTATCCTCCGCGCGAACCTGCCGCGTGATTTTTTATTTTATGCCGTGCCTGTGTCAGATTGAAACTACCAGTCCGTTTTCAGCAGCGCCTGCAATCTCTTTATAGGAAAGGAGGTCGCCACCCTCGTTTACAAAACTTGCCGTAATTGTACAACTGAAGCCTGCGGGGACATAGAAATACAAGTCGGTATCGCTGCCCTGCGGCAGGTAGAGCGTTACAACTGTGTTGCCGCCTTCCGTGGCCGCATGCCAGCCGTAGCGCCAAGCCTGTGGATTATCGTCTGTGGGCAAAGTCTCGAGCCGCTCCAGATTTTTCTCTGTTTCGGTAATATATCTGTCAGTATCAAATATTACTCCGCTGCCCGTTCCGCTCCAGGTGAGCGTTATCTTGACGGGGCAGGAAGAAAGTATCTGATTGCTGCCGTCGATTGTAGTATCAAAGCTGCGCGCAGTCTGGATATTGACGGCTACCTGGTCGTAGCCGAAATACTGCGAAGAGGGCGCGCCGCCAAAGACATCGGTTGAAACGGCTATAAGCCTCTGCGATGCCTGTATGGTAAAGAACATGAGCTCGCGGTAGGGCTCGACTATTTCAATTACTATATATATGGTTTCGGGAACGCTGAACTCTCCCCCGCCGCGGACAAGCTCAATCATATCGTGGCGGGTGTCGCTTACGGGGTCGGGCGCGCTCTCGGTTACGGACGAACCGAAGGCGAGGGTTACATTGCCCTCTCCGTCCACCTGCACTCCCTTGCCGCTGTTGAAAATATTGGTATCGGTATTGTCTGCCGTTGTATAGTAAGAGCCGTCCGACCTGACGGGCGTGACGGTATATTTTTTGGAATTTGCCACTATTGAGGCGTCAAGCTCGGTGCGCACGCCCCACATATCGGTGAAGTAGTAAGTGCCGCTTGTCTTGTCGTAGACATAGTTGCCGTCTGCAACATTGTCGTTCGGGATGGTGTCCTCCACCAGTCCGCTCACGCGGAATTTTATGTGACGGGAAGAGACGGCGTTTTCTACGCCCGCAAGATAGTTGAATGTATTTAAAGAGAGATAGCCCTGATATATGTCTTCATCACCGCTTTCGACCTGACGCGAAGTGCTGTACATTATGGCAGACGAGTTTTCGCCGTCGTGGCTGAAATAGAGGTTGGTGAAACTGCCGGTGATGTTGTCTTCATTTTCAAAAACATAGCGCGAAACAGACGTGCCCGCAACCATTACGGCGAGCATGACAAGCACAAGCAACAGTATTAAGCTGATAAATTTTTTTCTTTCTTTTACCATATAACTTTAGCCTGAACCGTGCGGCAAATGCCGCAAATCTGTTATGCGTATTCTGTGCTGAAAAGCATTAAAATATTGTCTCGGCCGCGGATTGAGGGCCGCTACAAAAATTATCACGGAAAAATTTTTTAAAGGCGTGCAGATCAGTTGGTATCTGAACCGCTGTACTGCTCGGCCTTGATTTTTATGTCTATGCTGAGATTGAACATTTCGCTTAAAATTTCGTCGGGATTTTCGGAAGTGCCCTCCTGTTGGGGTATCTGGACGGTGAACGAAAGGTTCTGACGGGCACCTGCATCAGTCTGCGCGGATACGGGCGGAATAAAAAAGCCGAACCTTACCGTGTACATTACGGGGGCACTGCCGCTCTCCCTCTCTTCAAGGCGCCAGTCGTCACCCTGGACGGAGGGGTCGAAATAAATGTCTTCATTGCCCTGCTTAAAATAAATCTGGCTTGCCGAATCACCCGTGCCGTGA
Organism: Candidatus Coproplasma excrementigallinarum; assembly: GCA_018714625.1. GTDB lineage: Bacteria > Bacillota > Clostridia > Christensenellales > Borkfalkiaceae > Coproplasma > Coproplasma excrementigallinarum. The sequence goes on along the minus strand of DVNE01000033.1, from coordinate 7,343 downwards.
CTGAATGTTACCTGATTTTGGCTGACAGAGAGATAGATATTTTCTCCGCCGCTTGCAACGGGGCGGGAATATAAAAATGTAAATTCGCAGGTCACGCGAAGGAGAACTTCGTTATAATGAATTTCTCTGTCGTCCTCCGAAAAGCCGTTGACGCCGAAGTTGTAAGTTACCAAGTCGCCGGGGGCAAGCTCGGAAATGTTCAGTCCGCTATCGGTACGCGAGGCGGATACAACCTCGTAATTCCTCAGCACCTCGCCGGGGACATACTCGGCGATAGCTCCCGCTACCTGCGCGTTGCTGTCGGCAAGCAAATCCTTGCGATAGCCCGCATAAGTGAAGGATATGGCCGCGATTGCCGATATTGCCGCAACAATGACCGCAACGGCGCACAGGATGAATTTTTTACCCTTTAAAAACAGCGGCATCGCCCGCCCTCCTTTTCTTTACGGCCAACGGCCGCGTACTTTTTGCGGCTGTAAGCCGCGCTTTAATCTACGGCAAAAAGCCGTATATTTCATTACGGCACAAGGCCGAAAGTTTTGTTTTTGTTTACTGTGCCACTTCAGAACGGTATGTTTTACAGCGCCGCGACGAGGCAAACAACTGAACGCAAAAACATTCTGCTCCTTTTAATAAGCAAATGAACGCTGTGCGCGCTTTAAGTTTTTACTATGTACACAAATGCTGCAATTACACATATAAAGAGCAGTATTGCCGTAATTCCCGCGGGAGTTTTGAGCCACTCGATAAAAGTGCCCAGCCCCGGAATTATCAGCACCACTTTCCCCTCTATCTGCGAAAAGACGATTGGAAAGTCCTCTGTATTGTTGTTGTCGCCCTTGGTCACATAGTAGGTAATGCCGCCTTCGGTGTAAATATCGACTATTCGGTGCGTCGTTGAGGTCTGACCCTGCATGCGCACATAGGTTATAATGTCGCCCTCTTCGTAGCTTTCTGCCTCTTGTATGACTATCATATCGCCGGGATAAATGACAGGTTCCATACTGCCGGTGAGAACGGTGAGCGGGGCAAAACCGAAGACTTTAGGAATGTTTTTACCCGCAATACGCTGAAACGCAAGCACCGACAGCACAAACAGCAGAAATATAAGAATGGCGAACACTACGCCGAGCGCTATGCGCTTGAACCATAGAAAGGCGGTTGAAACTTCACGCGGGGCGGCAAGCCGTGAATTTACTGTTCCCATTCAAATATCTGCCCCTCGCCCTCGTAAAGAGTGGCCGTAACTTTTACATTCAGACGGTATACTGCGTGAGCTATGCCCGCATCGGTATCCGCCTCGTCGTTTCCGCTCATAAACGGCCACTGCCATTCGATTATGAAGATGTGGCTGGAGTTTGCATCAAAACGCAGTCTTTCTATATTTATCTGCATTTCGTTGAGCGAAATCCATTCGTCCTCGTCGCCGAGGATATAGGCGTCGTTCATTCTTATTCTGTATACTATGGGTGAGCGGGCGTCTTCGCCCCAGCCCCTTTCGTCTGTCAGCGTGAGCGTATACAAAAGCTGGTAGTCGGTGGGGTTTATCACCCTGAATTCATAAACCCCCTCGGAACCAGGCATAATTGTTCCGGGGAAGATTTTAAGGTCCTCTTCAGCACTCCACTGCTCTTCGTCGCTTTCAAGGATAAGCTCGGGGGCGGCGTCGCCGGGGAGTATGTTTGTTGGAGCGGGAAAACCGAGAATGCAGACTATTATAAGCACTGCGGCAAGCACAACTCCGAGAACAGAGAACACGGGAACAAGGGCAGAGCGATCTTTTTTTACCTCTACCCTGCCCAATAAACTGCCGTTTTCCAGCATTAAATAGCCGCCATTCAAATGAAAGTTGCGGAAACCTTCGTAGCGGCGCATCTCGCCGCCTTCTGTGGGAATGACGCGCGCAAGACTTGCGATTTTTGTGCCGTTCAGGTCGTAAACATTGTACGCCGAAACGCCGCCTATGAGCGCGCCGTCTTTATCGAAAACGCGGCTGACCGATTTTTTAAGTTTAGGTTTGCCCTTGAAGGGCGAAAGTGTGAGTATGCCGTTAGTTTTCATAAATAAAATCCTTGACCGACAAAAATGCCGTATCGGCGCATTGCGTCTTTAAAAACAGTAATAGCGGTCTGCGGCAAAGCAGTTTTTAGCGGCTTGCCTTAAAAAACACAACCTATATTAAAAGACTGCGCCAAGGTGAATTTCCGTAACGCGATATGCGCCGCGGAATTAGCTTAAGTGAGTGCAATAGCACAAATTTCCCCTTTAATCATAATCGGGCATACAAAGGCAGATACGCCTTGTATGACTTAACCGCGGCGGGCTTGGACGCCCGCCGCGCGCCGTAATTATAATAAATCGGAGAGTTTAAATTTGTTGAGGAAAGTACTCCGTTGAGGAGCAGTTACGCTACAACAGTATTGATTTGTTCAATAGTAATTGAAAGCGCAAAACCTACATTAATGCTGTAACCGGTAACAATCCAATCATCTCCGCTTGCGTCCTTAGCAGTATAATCTGAAAAGTCTGAAACAGGCTGACTTTGCGCTGCCAACTTACCAAGCAAGGTATCGAGAGCGTCACAGTCAAGAGTACTGTCGCCAGCAGTTACCGGTGTTTCATTGTCGAAAGCCCATGCCCAGGAGAGGGTATATGTAGTTGCAGTTAACTCAGTACCCGCCTTAATTTCTTTCGTTAAACCTTCAAGATACTCTTGCACATCGTCAAGCGTTTCTGCATCAACCACATTAGTTTCGCCATCATTTAAAGTCCACTTTATGGGTTTATAGGTAACAGAAGCATCACCATTTTTCAAAGTCAAAGAAACATCGCTTATATCTTCAGCCTCCCCCACGGCAGAGAGAGCATAAGTAATTTTAGCGTTGACTTCAGCCTCACCGCCGACGGTAAATGTAACAGAACCTTTTGCGCCTGGAGCAACAACATTTTTATCGTTTGTCACACCAGCAATAACAGCAGCGGTATTGCCCTCAACTTCAGTACCCTGAGAACCATAGAACTGAGAAAAACCCATATCCTCATTTTCTGTGCCATCACCAATCGTAAGTGTATAACCCCACTTTGCCACAGTTGCACTGCCAGTGCCGTTGATTTCAGATATGTAGCGCGAGTAGGTGAATGCACCGAAGGCTACCGCTGCAATCAGCAGAAGAGCTACCAGGATAAGCGCAAGGCGCTTGCCGTTTTTTGACTTTTCATTGTTGGTCTGATTAGTCATAGTGTTTTAAATCCTCCAATAAATTTTTATATTTGCAATCGCAGAAAAATATCCGCGGTTTTGCCGTCTGATAACTGCTTTTTCAGCCTCTTTTTGTAAAGACCTCCTCCACTCCCTCTCACCCTGAATATGGCAACATAACAGTTTATATGCAGATGGACGAGGTCTATAAAATATCTTATTTTTATACACACGCGCATATACACCCGCACACGCGCGCAAAACAGGCTAAACTGTCAGAAAAAAAAGTTTTTTTCTGACACCGCCGTTTTAAATTTTAAAAAATTTTTGGAAAGCATTGTTAATGCAGTGTTTGGCGAACAGGCAAACACTGCAAAAAGGGCTGCCCTTTTTGCAAAAATTTATTATAAAAGTGTTTTATATGACTATGCCGCTGTGTTTTCAAGCGAAAACGCATTCGGCAGTTAACAGATAAATACAAACTCTCTCAAAGAAAAATGCAACAAAAGAATATTTAACTTTGTTACAAAGACGAAGCTTACGCAGCTTTTATCAGACTTGCGTTAAGCGCATATAAAAAAATATGCCCCCTCCCGTTAAAACTGCAAGCTACTAAAACTGACGCCGCGAATTTTTGCAGGGAGAAGGCCTCAAAAAAAGTTACATTACTGAAGATACTCAACAATAAGCAACGAATTTATATTTGTAATTACCCATATGGTAATCAACATTTTTAATTAACTATACCTTCAACGAATTGCCAAACCAGCAAAGCCGCCATTGCAATAATCTATCTCCCCTTATCGCCGTACAATGAAGGGCTTACCATGGCTTTCAAATATAAGTATATTAATTTCCTTATATACTTTATTTTAACATAAATATTTGATTTGTCAATAGTTTTACACTAAAAAATAAATATGGTTAAAATTTAACATTTTTGAAAAATGAAGCCAGATTTATGCAAATATGGCAAAAATATATAATAAAAACCTCAAAATACATATTTTTCTACAATAAAATACCTTATACGCAACAAAAAATTTTTTTAACAGATTTTTGTACGGCTGAATTTTGCACACAGAATTATTGATTAGTCAACATTTTATACATTGTTATGCAACTAAGTCAACATAATTATATTCAGTAAGGACGCTAGGTGCGGTATTGGTGTGTGCTGGCGCGGGCGGGCAAGGTACGAACAAGCTACGGACAAGGTTCAGCGTGGTCAGGGGCGTGGTGCGGCGGTGTGCTGACGGTGCGGCGAGGGCATAGCGTAGCCAATTATAATAATTCATTTGACATTTTACGCAAACGGGAATATAATTTGAATAATATTACATCGGATATAACATATCTTACAGGCGGCGCAATTATGCTTACTTTGGACAAAGTGTATCACGCACACTATGTGCTTAAAGACGTTGTGAGGGAGACCGATATAATCTACTCCCCCACCCTATCCGCGACGAGCGGCTGCGAGGTCTACCTTAAGACGGAGAACCTGCAGGTTACAGGCTCTTTCAAGGTGCGCGGAGCGTACTATAAAATTTCGCAGCTCAGCGACGAAGAAAAATCGCACGGAGTTGTGGCCTGCTCTGCAGGCAACCACGCGCAGGGCGTTGCACTTGCTTCACGCAAGTTCGGCATTAAGTCGGTAATCTGTATGCCCGACGGCGCGCCCATATCTAAAGTTGAGGCCACCAAGAGCTACGGCGCAGAAGTCGTGCTTGTACCGGGCGTATATGACGATGCGCATAACTACGCCGAACAGCTGCGCGCAGAAAAGGGCTATACCTTTATTCACCCCTTCGACGACGACGACGTAATTACAGGCCAGGCGACGATTGGTCTGGAAATAATAAACCAGCTCAAAGACGTAGACGCAATTATTGTACCCGTCGGCGGCGGCGGACTTATTTCGGGCGTGGCGTTTGCCGTAAAATCGCTCAACCCCGCTATAAAGGTATATGGCGTTCAGTCTTCGGGCGCGCCCAGCATGATACAGTCGCTCGAACACCACAGAATAGAGATACTCCCCTCCGTCTCCACAATAGCAGACGGCATTGCCGTAAAAGAGCCAGGCGAACATACATATGATTTGTGCCAGCGGTATGTGGACGGAATTGTATCGGTTACGGACGACCAGGTTTCGGCCGCAATACTCGCCCTGATAGAAAAGCAGAAGCTTATTGCCGAGGGCGCGGGCGCAGTTTCCCTTGCGACGGTTATGTTCGGAAAGATACCAGAGCTTGAGGGCAAAAAGGTAGTTTGCCTGATTTCGGGCGGCAATATAGACGTTACTATACTTTCGCGCGTGATAAACCGCGGCCTGCTTATGAGCGGGCGCACCACCACTATGACAATCGAGCTTGTGGATAAGCCCGGTCAGCTTGTAGCCGTTTCCTCTATAATTGCAGGGTGCGGCGGAAACGTAATTTCCGTTCTGCACGAGCGCGCAGACGAGGGCTCGGCAGTCAACGGCTGCTACCTCCGCCTTACGATAGAGACGCGTGATTTTGAACACATAAGAGAGATTGAAACTCAGCTCAAAGAAGCGGGCTTCAAGCTTGTAAAAAATAACTGAAATACTGTGCCTGAAATTTGAATTGGGGCGGTAATATGCCGCAACTATTTAAAAATTTTCGATTTTTCAGCGCTTGCTTCTGAGCTTGATTTTTATAAGCTTTGTCGGCCTTTGAATGTGTGTTTTAAGGATTTAAAAAGCCTGAATTTGAGCCGCAGAAACATAAAATTTTATTAAATAATGGAGGACAGGAATATGCAGACTGTTGTAACAGACAAGGTCCCCGCTGCCATCGGGCCGTACTCGCAGGCAAAAATCTGCGGAGGCATGGTTTACGCATCAGGTCAGATACCCGTAAACCCTGAGAGCGGAAAAATTGAGAGTGCGGACATTGCCGCACAGACCGAGCAGGCCTGCAAAAACGTTGCAGCACTTTTAGAGGCGGCAGGCACCTCCATTGAAAAGGTGGTAAAGACCGTTTGCTTCCTTGCCGACATTGCAGACTTCGGCGCATTCAACGCCGTATATGAAAAGTACTTCACATCCTGCCCTGCCCGCAGTTGCGTTGCGGTGAAAGACATTCCCAAGGGCGCACTTGTGGAGATTGAGTGCATTGCCGAGCTTTAATTTTGTTGCCGAATGCCATTTTACAGACTGACCATTTTGCGGCCAAATGTTATTTTGAAAGTTTGTTATAATTTAAGACGGCGGGCGTTTGCCGGCCGTCTTGCTTTTTACTAACAGCAAAGTTTATATGCCGACAGTGTAAATTTTTACCGCCGTTAAATTGTTGACGAAACAACATAAATAATATATAATTACTGTATATTTAAAAAGGATATAAGTTTTTACAGGAGAAGTTTTTAATGAAAACTGCAATAGTAACCGACAGCAACAGCGGCATTACACAGGCTCTTTCCAAGGAGCTTGGAATATACACCATTCCTATGCCCGTACTTATAAACGGAGAACAATTTCTGGAGGATATAAGCCTTACTCAGGAACAGTTCTATGAAAAGCTCAAGGACGATTCCTGCCAGGTTTCCACCTCGCAGCCCAACACCTTTGAGGCGGGCGAGCTCTTCAAAAAAATACTTGAAGAATACGATGAGATTGTCTGCATACCCATGTCGAGCGCGCTTTCAGAAACCTGCCACTCGCTTACCCACCTTGCAGAGACGGAGTTTGCGGGCAAGGTGTTCGTAGCAGACAACAAGCGCATATCCGTTACACAGAAGAGCTCGGTATTCGACGCTCTGGCGCTTGCAAAGCAGGGTAAGACGGCAAAAGAAATTGCACGCTGGCTTGAAGACACAGCGGCTCAGTCCAGCATTTACATAATGGTAGATACGCTTAAATACCTTAAAAAGGGCGGAAGGCTTACCCCTGCCGCCGCAATGATTGGCACACTGCTTAAAATCAAGCCCGTGTTGCAGATACAGGGCGGCAAACTTGACCAGTTTGCAAAGGTGCGCAAACTTATAGACGCCAAGTCGACAATGATAAACGCAATCAAGAATGACCTTAACACCAGGTTTGCCGACCTCTATAAAGCAGGTAAAATGAGACTTGAAATAGCCTACACAGACGACGACAGCGAGGCAAAGATTTTTAAAG
>DVNE01000032.1 GCA_018714625.1 Candidatus Coproplasma excrementigallinarum | reverse complement strand
CGGGGCTTTTATTTTAGCGTAAACGTCTATATTCTTTTACTATCAGCCCACTCTGTTTTTAAGGCGGGTTACAGAGAGCATCTCGTCTTCGGCAATTTTTTCAGCCTCTTCAATCTGCTCTTCAGTTATTTTACCGCTGCGGAGCAGCTCGTCTGCATAGCCCGCTCTGTTGAAGTCAAGTAGCCTTGCACCCTCACCGCGGACAGCCCTTAAAAGTATGACCAATACAGTCGCCGCGTCGCGGAAAAGTCCGCGGGATTTGACGTACCCGCATTCGTAGGCAAACATCTCCTCCCATTCTGGGAACTCGCCGAAATGTTTTAACGCGGGCGAGATTATCCCAGGGCGCACGGCAAAACGAAGATCGTATTCGTCGCCCGTAAGCGCGGCGTCCCTTAAGGAGACAGGCAACGGGCCGAGCAGCGAAAGCCTGCCGCAGATTACCCCGAACAGCAGGGGAAAATAATTTATAACGCTGCGGTTTATATAGCACGGTCTGCCGTTTTGCTCGCATTCAATAAACGTATATACGCATACCGGCTTACCACCCTTGCCCGCAATCCAATGTTTTTGAAGGACGGAGCCCGTCTTCACCTTTAAAATTATCGCACTGGCGATAATCGAAGGCGATAAGACAATGATTGCGACTATGCCGAAAATAAAGTCGAGCACGGCTTTGGTGAACAGACGGTAGTTGGCCGCCAGAAAAAACAGAACTATTGCCACCGCAACAACGGTGAACAGCACTATTCCCCACGGGGAACGCAAAAATTCAAGAAAGGCCTCCATTCGTTTCAGCCCCCTTTTCATCCTCTTTCATATCCTCTCCCGTCTGCCCGTCTTCAGGCAGCCCGTTCGCACTCTGCGAAAATAATTCTACAATATGTTCCAGCCTTTCAAGTACTCCGTCCAGACCGTAACGCGTCTGTGAAGACGTCAGAATTACGTTATCCGCACCGCACTTGAATGTTGCGGCAATCTTTTTTACGCCGTTCATTCCCGCCATGCGCGAAACTTTATCGGCCTTGGTGGCAATCACGGTAAAAGGTATAAGCCCCGTATACAAAAAGTTTATCATCGATACGTCGTCGGCTGTGGGGTCGTGACGCACGTCGACGAGCGAAAATGCGTGCGCGCAGTTGGCTCTGTCGGCAAAGAAGTCCTCCATCAGCCGCGCCCAGCGCGCCTTTTCCGCCTTTGAAACTTTTGCAAAGCCGTAACCGGGCAGGTCGGCAAGTATGAATGCGCCGAAATCGAAATAGTTTACAAGCCGCGTCCTGCCAGGGTCCTTTGAAACCCTTGCCAGCTTTTTGCGGTTTGCCAGCATATTTATAAAGCTCGACTTGCCCACATTGGACTTGCCGCACACCGCAATTATCGGCTTTTCCGACCGTATGAACTGGCTTTTGGAGGCCGCGCTTGTTATGAACGATACATCGGTTATTTTAAGCATATGTGCCGCCCTTTTAACTTAAAGTCCCACAATCGCGTTGTGGAAAACGGCGCCCACGTTGCTTACGGGAATAAAGTTGATTTTTTCGCGTATGTTCTTTGGAATTTCTTCCAGATCCCTGCAGTTCTCTTCGGGAATGATTACGTTTTTAACGCCCGTGCGGTATGCCGCAAGCGCCTTTTCCTTTAATCCGCCTATGGGGAGCACGTTGCCTAAAAGCGTAATTTCGCCCGTCATTGCTATATCGCCGCGCACAGGCTTACCCGTGAACGCCGAAAGTATGGCCGTTGCCATTGTTATGCCTGCGCTCGGGCCGTCCTTGGGGGTAGCGCCCTCAGGTACGTGTATGTGTATATCCGTACTGTCGAATACTCCGTCCTCTATGCCGTACGTCTTGCTGTTTGAACGGATGTAGCTTATTGCCGCACGCGCACTCTCCTTCATAACGTCGCCCAGCTTGCCGGTGAGCTGAATATCGCCCTTGCCGTGCATTTTGGATACCTCTATGGTGAGCGTTGTGCCGCCGACGGCCGTCCACGCAAGGCCTGTAGCCGCGCCCACTTCGTCGTGGCGGGGAGTATCTTTCTCCTGCCTGAACCTTGCCTGGCCGAGCAGCGAATGAAGGCTTTCGGCGGTAATTTTCCGCCTGGACTTTTCGCCCTCTGCAACCTTTACGGCAATTTTACGGCAGACGGCGTCTATCGTACGCTCAAGCGAACGCACGCCCGCCTCGCGGGTGTAGCCCTCTATCATGGCGCGTATCGCGCCGTCGCTTATATTTACGTCGCCCTCTTTAAGCCCGTTTGCCTCCAGCCGCTTGGGCACAAGGTAGCGCTTGGCTATCTGCAACTTCTCCTCCTCGGTGTAGCCGCTTAACTCTATAAGCTCCATTCTGTCGAGAAGAGGCGCGGGAATAGTTTCCACGCTGTTGGCCGTTGTTATGAACAGCACCTTGGAGAGGTCGTAGGGCACTTCGAGGTATCTGTCGCGGAAGGTATTGTTCTGCGCGGGGTCGAGCACTTCAAGCAGTGCGCTCGCAGGGTCGCCGCGCATATCTGAAGAGAGCTTGTCTATCTCGTCCAGAAGAAATACGGGATTGATTGTACCTGCGTTCTTTATGCCGTAGATAATTCTGCCAGGCATAGAGCCGATATAGGTACGTCTGTGACCCCTTATTTCGGCCTCGTCCTTTACGCCGCCGAGGCTCATTCTTACAAACTTTCTGCCGAGCGCGCGGGCAACCGACGAGGCTATAGATGTTTTACCTACGCCCGGAGGGCCTACAAAACAAAGTATGGGCGCGTTAAGACTGCCCGTCAGCTTTAAGACGGCGAGATATTCGGTTATGCGCTCCTTTATCTTTTCAAGGCCGTAGTGGTCTTCATTGAGTATCTTTACCGCGTCGCTGAGCTTTTCGGTATCCTTGGTCTCCTCCTTCCATGGAAGGTCTGTCAGCCAGTCGAGGTAGTTGCGTATAACGGTGTATTCGGGCGAAGAGGACGACATCTTGTCCATCTTTGCAATCTCTTTGAGAGCCTTGTCCTCAACCTCTGCGGGCATACCCTTGGCCTTAATTTTGTCTGTAAGGGTAATGCGCTCGTCCATGTCGTCGCCCAGCTCTGCGTGTATGGCCTTGAGCTGTTCGCGTAGGTAGTACTCGCGCTGGTTCTTATCTATGCTCTGGCGCACGGCTGCGCTTATCTTGCGGCCGAGGCGCATTATCTCAAGCTCGTCGTTCAGGCACTTTTCAAGCATGCGCAGGCGCTCTGTAACGTTTTCGCACTCAAGTATCTTCTGCTTGACCTCCAGGCGGAGCGGCAGACTGTTTGCGGCAAGATTTACGTATTCGTCAGGTTCGCCGCACCTGTCAAGACGGGCAACGGCATCCTTGGTTATTCTGCTCTCGGTAGAAGATATGTCACGCATTATATCTTTTGCCGTGCGGAAATAGGCCTCTTCAAGCGTGGGGTCGCCGTGAACGGGGCGCATTTCGTCCGCTTCGGCAATAAAGCAATCCTCCTGGCTCATGCTGCGCACGCGTACCCTGCATATTCCGTCTGCAAGTATACGCACGCTGTCCGAGGGAAGGCGGGTTATCTGTTTGATTTTGACCACCGTGCCCACATAGTAAATATCGTCGGCAGAAATTTCGCTCTTTTCGGCGTCCTTCTGGGCGCACACCAAAAGCAGCATATCGCTTTCCGTGGCGCGCTTTACCGCCGAGAGTGATATAAGTCTGCCCGCGTCGAACGTTACAGAGGTATCGGGAAATACAACTCTGCCGCGGATGGGCACGACGGGTATGGAATTGAAATATCTTAGTGCCATAAGTACCTTTATTTTAAAACAGGGGAGCAAGACCGCTCCCCTAAAGAAGTTTTTATTTTTTAATCAGCATACAGAGCCTGCCGCACCGATTTATTCAAAATCAGTAAAACGCGCAAGGCTTTAAATCAGGCAGACTGCTTATATACAAGCTTGGGCTCTGCCTTCTTGGTTACGCAGTCGCGGGTGACAATGACCTCCTCCACGTTCGGCTCCGAGGGGAGCTTATACATTACGGGCGTCATAAAACTCTCTATAATGGTGCGCAGGCCGCGGGCGCCCGTCTTGAGGCGGATTGCGGTATTGGCAATCTCGCGCACGGCGTCGTCCTCCACCGTAAGCTTTACGCCGTCGAGGGCTATGAGCTTCTGGTACTGCTTTATTATAGCGTTCTTAGGCTGCGTGAGAATGTTTACAAGCGCATTCTCGTCGAGCGGGTGAAGGCTGACAACTATGGGCACACGACCTACAAACTCGGGGATAAGGCCGTATTTTGTAAGGTCCTGCGGCTTTACATCGGAGAGCATCTCGTAAGAAACTTCGCCTTCGGGCTGCTTTACCTGGCCGCCGAAACCGAGCGAGGTTGTATCCTTGCGCTTCTGCACTATCTTGTCGAGCCCGACAAACGCGCCGCCGCATATGAAGAGAATGTTGGTTGTGTCTATGCGGAGCATCTCCTGCTGGGGATGCTTTCTGCCGCCCTGAGGGGGAACGTTGGCTATGGTGCTCTCTATTATCTTCAAAAGTGCCTGCTGTACGCCCTCGCCTGAGACGTCGCGCGTGATGGATACGTTTTCGCCCTTCCTGGCTATCTTATCTATCTCGTCGATATAAATGATGCCGCGCTGGGCGCGCTCTATGTTGTAGTCTGCGTTCTGAATGAGTTTTAAAAGTATGTTTTCAACGTCCTCGCCGACATAACCTGCCTCGGTGAGCGTGGTGGCGTCGGTCGTGGCGAAGGGTACGTTGAGTATCTTTGCCAGCGTGCGGGCAAGCAGCGTTTTGCCGCAGCCCGTGGGGCCGAGAAGCAGTATATTGCTCTTTTCTATCTCTATATCGTCATCTTTTGAGTTTGCGGCAACGGCATTGTTTATGCGCTTATAGTGGTTGTAGACGGCAACAGAGAGAACGCGCTTGGCCTCGTCCTGACCAACGATATATTTATCGAGTTCGGCCTTGATTTCAGCCGGCTTTTTTAAGGGCACGGGCTGGAAACTCTCCTCGCCGACGTCCTTTATCATATCGTGGCATATCTCTATGCACTCATCGCATATGCACGCGCCGTTCTGCCCCGTGATAAGCCTGTTTACAAGGTCTTCGGGCTTACCGCAAAACGAACAGTATTTTTTTTCTTTCATTTAAACCTCCGCGCCGTAAATTCTACTCAACGTGGCGTTGCGGCGCTATGTAGGTTGCAAAAAACGCCGTATGCGGCAGCGGCCGCAGGGCTGTTTTTTTACATAATTTTAGGCGTAGAAACTACGCTTTTTAGTCACCTCTTGGTGAAGACTTTATCTATGAGGCCATAGGCGAGAGCCTCGTCCGCAGAGAGATAGTTATCTCTGTCGGTATCCCTTTCGAGCTGCTCGACGGGCTTGCCTGTATTTGCGGCAAGAATTTCGTTGAGCTTGCGCTTGGTGCGCAGAATGTGCTCGGCGGCTATCTTTATGTCGCTCGCCTGACCCTGCGCTCCGCCGAGAGGCTGGTGAATCATAATTTCGCTGTTGGGAAGGGCGTACCTCTTGCCCTTTGCCCCGCTCGAGAGCAAAAACGCGCCCATCGAGGCCGCCATGCCTATGCATATGGTGGAAACGTCGCACTTTACATAGTTCATGGTATCGTATATGGCAAGTCCCGCGGAAACGCTGCCGCCGGGGCTGTTTATATACAGCGATATATCCTTTGAAGGGTCTTTTGCCTCGAGGTAAATGAGCTGCGCCACGACGGTGTTTGCGGTGGCGTCGTCAATTTCGCCGCTCAGAAATATTATTCTGTCCTCTAAAAGTCTGCTGTAAATATCGTAAGAGCGCTCCCCGCGGGAGGTCTGCTCCACAATGTAGGGCACAAGCGCCCCTTTTTCCCTTATTGTCATAATATAACTCCTTATAAAAGTGCAGCCTGCCCGCGGGCGGGTCGCATCAGGAAGATTTTTGCGCCGCCGCGCCCATAAAGGCGCGCGGCGTAAACTTTTATACAAATTTACTGAGCAGTACAGTTTAAACTGTTTTTACTCTGTATACATTTCGTTGTTGGCCTTGAGGAAGTCGAAGAGCTTGGTTATTACGATGTCGCTTTCGATATACTCAATCTGGCGGGGGTCAATGCTCTTTTTGTACTCTTCGGCAGTCTTGCCTACCGACTTGGCCTGCTCGGCAATCTTGGCATCAACCTCTTCAGGCTCTGCCTTTATGCCCTCGGTGCGCACAATCTTGTCTATTACAAGCGTGGACATAACGCGCTCTTTTGCGCTCTCTTTAAACTGGCCGCGGAAAGACTCCATGGAGATGTTCATATACTTGAGGTAGTCCTCGAGCTTGAGACCCTGATACATAAGTCTGTAAGAGAAGTCCTGAACCATCTTGTCTATCTCGCTCTCTATCATGGCGTCGGGTATTTCAGCCTTGGAAGTATCGCATATGGCCTTTACAATGCTGTTTTCCGTTTCGTTGAGGCTGCGGGTTGCCGCGCTGCGCTCCAACCTTTCGCGGCACTTGTTCTTATACTCTTCAACCGTTTCGCAGCCGGCGTTTGCCTTTACAAATTCGTCGGTGAGTTCGGGAAGCTTCTTTTCCTTTATGCCGTTGAGCTTGATTGCAAATACAGCCTGCTTGCCCTTGAGGTCTTCAGACTGGTAATTTTCGGGGAATGTGACGTTTATGTCCTTCTCCTCGCCAAT
>DVNE01000031.1 GCA_018714625.1 Candidatus Coproplasma excrementigallinarum | reverse complement strand
GCTGCGCGCCCCCTTCAGTACACTCAATTTCCCTGTAATACAATGCAAAAACGCCCCTATTCCGCTAAAAATGTATATTGACTTTTGTCTGTGCGTATGGTAAAATTTAGTATATGAAGGACGGCTGTTTCAGGGCAGAAACAATCTTCGTTAAACCGCACATATACCCGTGTTTACGGCATATCTTTGTGCGGAGTAATGGTTGCCGCGCGGAGCAAAATCCTCATTTTGTAAAGTTGCCCGCACCGCGCTCTTCACGATATCCGCGTTGCGGGGCGTTTGCACCGCGTGCTCTGCACGATATCCGTGCTGTAAAATTATTCGCATTAAAAAAAGTGATGCGGAACGGCCGCTTTCCTCCTTTCTACGGCTCACTTAAAGGACATTTTTATGATAAACAGAATGGCGCTTTTCAGCGATGAAACGGAGTGTTTCCGCACCCCGTACGAACCCGTCAAGGGCGACCTGGTAACCATTGCTCTGCGTACGCTCGCAGACGATGTAAATCACGCATATATCGTACTCAACGGCATAAAAAAAGAGATGACCAAGGCCCGCACGGACGGCACTTTCGACTACTATTCAATAAAACTCACCTGCACGGACGACCCCGTAAGCTACTACTTCGTGCTGTATGACGACGACGATAAGGTCTGCTACAACAAGATAGGCTGGGCGGAAAACAATCAGTCAGAGTACAACTTTTCTTTTATACCCGGTTTCAAAGTGCCCGACTGGGCAAAGGGCGCAGTTGTCTACCAGATTTTCGTGGACAGATTTTGCAACGGTAACCCTTCAAACGATGTGGAAAACAACGAGTATTACTACACGGGCTCGCACAGCCGCAAAATAACCTACTGGGGCAAGTACCCCGATAAGCTCGATGTGAGCAACTTTTACGGCGGCGATTTGCAGGGCGTTTTAAAAAAGCTGGACTATCTTCAGGATCTGGGCGTGGAGGCAATATACTTCAATCCCATATTCGTTTCGCCCTCCAACCACAAGTACGATACTCAGGACTACGACCACATAGACCCGCATCTTGCAGTAATAATCGAGGACGAGCCGCACGCCATGGCCGACTGGGAAAAGCATAACGGCTTTGCGCGCAGGTATATAAAGCGCGTCACCTCGCAGAAGAACCTCGAAAAGAGCAACGCGTTCTTTGCCGAACTCGTCAAAGAGGTACACCGCCGCGGAATGAAGATAATCATAGACGGCGTTTTCAATCACTGCGGTTCATTCAACAAGTGGATGGACAGGGAGGGCATATACCTCGATAAAGAGGGTTATGAAGACGGCGCGTACCAGTCGGTGCTCAGCCCCTACCGCAGTTATTTCCGCTTCAATCACCCCAACGAAAACTATTCCGATTATGAGGGCTGGTGGGGATTTGAAACGCTGCCCAAACTCAACTACGAAGATTCGCCCGAGCTTGTGGAAAACATAATGAAGATAGGCGAAAAGTGGGTTTCACCGCCATATAATGTGGACGGCTGGAGGCTGGATGTGGCGGCAGACCTCGGTCACTCGCCTCAGATGAACCACTGGTTCTGGGAAAAATTCCGCAAAAGAGTGCGCAAGGCCAACCCCGAGGCGTTCATCTTTGCAGAGCACTACGGCGATCCCGCACCCTGGTTTAATGGCAGGCAGTGGGACACGGTAATGAATTACGACGCGTTCATGGAGCCGGTGACCTGGTTTCTGACGGGTATGGAAAAGCACAGCGACAACCGCGACGACAGACTGCTCGGCGACGGCATCTACTTTTTCGACAGTATGTTCCGCAACATGTCGCGCTTCCCGCGCCCCTCGCTCGATTCGGCGCTCAATCAGCTCTCCAATCACGACCATTCCCGCTTTCTCACGCGTACCAACCGCACTGTCGGCAGGGTGGAGAGTATGGGCGCAGAGGCCGCTTCTTACGGCATAGATAAGCGCGTGTTTATGCTCGGCGTCACCATTCAGATGACCTGGCCGGGCTCACCTGGCATATATTACGCCGACGAGGCAGGGCAGGTGGGCTGGACGGACCCCGATTCCCGCCGCACCTATCCGTGGGGGAACGAGGATAAATCGCTGATAAAGTTCCATAAAAAACTCATAGCAGTGCGCAAAAAGGTGCATTGCCTTAAAAAGGGTTCGCTCAAAAAACTGGATGCGGGCCACGGATATATAGTCTATGCGCGCTTCGACTACGAAGATTGCGCGGTTACCATTGTCAATATGCGCGACGAAGAGCTCAAGCTCAGCGTTCCCGTGTGGGAGGCGGGCGTGCAGACGGGCGGCAAGATGAAGGTGGAGGTTTCTTCCTCTCACGAGCCGTTCGAGGGCGATGAATACAAGGTCAAGTACGGCAGATTGCTCATAGCTCTGCCTGCAAAGTCCTCCTGTGTGTTAAGCTGCAAGTTCGGCAAAAACGGACACGGCAACCAGCAGATAAGTATGTTCCTCACCTGAAAAGGCGGCGCAAAAATTTAATTGCCCTGCATATATGCCGCAAATACAAAAAAACGGGCGGCAATAGCTGTGCATTGTAAGTGCCGTAAATATCGGGAACACGAACGGCGAAAGCTGCGTGTTAAAGTTACAGGCGGGCGCGCTGTAAAAGCGCCGCCCTTCAAATATAAAACAGCATCTAGAATGCGAAGAGAGGGAAAATGGTTAAGAGGTTTTTCACTGATTTAGACAGGTATTATTTTCACCACGGCGTCCATTACGAGCTTTATAACAAGATGGGCGCGCACATAGTCGAAGAAAACGGCGTGCGCGGCGTACATTTTGTACTCTGGGCGCCCTCTGCGCGCGCGGTGTGCGTCGTATCTGACGGAAACGGCTGGACGCCCTGGCGCGACGTCATGGAAAAGGTGGACGACTGCATATGGGAGTTGTTCGTGCCCGGCATGTGCGAAGGCGTAAAGTATAAATACCTCATAGTCCGTGCGGACGGTTCAGAGGTAATGAAGGCCGACCCCTATGCCTACGCTTCCGAACTGCGCCCCGCAAACGCGTCGGTTGTTGCCGACCTTGCAAAATACAAGTGGGGCGACGAAGAGTGGCTCGCCCAGAAAAAGCAGGAAAACTTCCTTGAAAAGCCCATGGCCGTCTACGAAGTGCACCTCGGCAGCTGGAAAAAGGACTGGGAAAAGTGGTGGGACGAGGATAAATTCCTCGATTACCGGCGCCTCGCGCACGAGCTGTGCGAGTATGTAAAGTGGATGGGCTATACGCATATAGAAGTAATGGGCATATGCGAATACCCCTTCGATGGTTCGTGGGGCTACCAGGTGACGGGCTATTTCTCGCCCACGGCGCGCTACGGCAAGCCCGAAGACTTTATGTACTTCGTCGACTATATGCACAAAAACGGCATAGGCGTCATTCTCGACTGGGTTCCCGCGCACTTCCCGCGCGACGAATTCGGCCTTGACTGGTTCGACGGCACTCCGCTCTACGAATATGCCGACCCCCTGCGTGCCGATTACCCCCAGTGGGGCACCAAGGCATTCGATCTGGGCAAGCCTGAAGTTTCCAACTTCCTCATAGCCTCCGCATTCTTCTGGGTAAACGTCTACCACGTCGACGCGCTGCGCGCCGATGCCGTGGCGGCAATGCTCTATAACAGTTTCGGCAGGGAAAAGTGGCGTCCCAACAAGTACGGCACCGACTTCAATATGGAGAGCTTTGAGTTTTTCCGCCACCTAAACACCGTGCTCCGCCAGCGCACTCCCGCCTTTATAATCGCGGAGGACAGCTCGATAGTTTCGGGCGTGACCGCGCCTGCAAAGGACGAGGGACTTGGCTTCGGCCTCAAGTGGGATATGGGCTGGATGAACGATACAATCCGCTACTATAACGAAGACCCTGTGTTCCGCCGCTATAAACACTACCTTATGACGAATACATTTGACTATGTGTTCCTCGAAAATTACATACTCGTGCTGTCGCACGACGAAGTGGTGCACGGCAAGGGCTCAATGTTCAATAAAATGGCGGGCAGCCATCAGGACAAGTTTGGCGCGCTTAAGACGGCGTACACAATGATGATGGGTCACCCCGGCAAAAAACTGCTGTTCATGGGTCAGGACTTCGGCCAGGAGGCGGAATGGGACTATAAGGGCTCGCTGCAGTGGCAGCTATGCGACGACCCCGGCCACCGCGATATACTCGAATGTTACCGCAAGCTGTTGCACTTATACACATCTCACGCCGTGCTCTATAACGACGCAGGCAAGGAAAATGTGTTCGAGTGGATAAACAACGCCGACTATATGCGCAACATATTCAGCTTTATAAGGCGCAACCCCTGGAACTATAACGACGCGCTTGTGTTCGTATGCAACTTTGCGCCCGTGTTCCGTGACCCCATAGAGATAGGCGTGCCCGTATCGGGCGAATATGTAAAGGTGTTCTCTACCTATGCCGACGAGGGCGAGTACTCGATTGAGGCGGCAGAGGAGGAGTGCGACGGCAGGCCGTATCGCCTTGTAATAAAGCTTCGCCCCTACGAATCGCTTATTTTTGCCGTACCCTATCACGAAAGCACGGCTGAAGAGATGGAGGCGGAGCGCAAGGCCCGCGCCCGTGCCAGAAAAGAGCACGAAGACGCTATAAGCGATAACAAGCACGTTCCCAAAGTGCCCGCACCCGGACAGGTGGGACCGGTTAAGGGCGTAAAGGAAAAGTCGGCAAAAACTTCGGCAAAAATCAAGATTGCCAAGGCTGTAAAGACGCGCAAATCCGCTGCCGCCGCGCAGGAAAAACCCGAATAATCGGGGCATATATGCGGGTGTTTTAAAAGATATCCGTTTACTTCGGCAAATTATAATAATAAATAAAGCAAAGCGCCTGCGGCAGAATGCCGCAGGCGCTTTGCTTTAAATATATGGGGATATACTGTGGTCGTTATCTGACGCCCCTGACCTTAGATGCAGGGCGTAATTATTGAAGGGGCTACGCCCTGCCTGGCTAAAAAATTACTTCTCTGAAATTTCAAGGTAGGTTTCGGGGTCGACTGCCTCGCCGTTCAAGAATACCTCAAAGTGGAGGTGCGCGCCGTCCTTATACTCCTGACCCATAGCCTCGGCAACGGTTGCGATGACGTCGCCCTTTTCCACCGTTTCGCCCACTTCAAGGCCGTCGGCGGCCTCAACAAAGGTGTAAACTGTCTTAAGTCCGTTCTCGTGCGCAAGCGTTATGGTGGTGCCCATAAGCAGAGGGTCGGTGGTTATGCTCTCCACTGTGCCGTCAAGCGCGGCATAAACTTCGTCGCCAGCCTCGCCTGCAAAGTCTATACCCGTGTGAAGGTAATACTTGTCAAGCGTGGTGTTGTGGTAAAAGCCGTAGCTGTTGAGTGCGTTGGCCTCGCTCACGGGAATAAGGAAGGTGGTGTCGCCGTCTGTGTCGGTTGCGTCGCCGCCGTCGTCAGGGTTATCCGTGCCGTCGTCGTCTGTCTGGTCGTTGCCGCCGTCAACGGTCATATCGTTCCCGCCGAGCGTGAGCGAAAGGGTAACCGCAACGGCCACCGCTGCAATTATAAGTATGCACGCGCCCAGTATCAGATAGTAGGTGAGCAGTTTCTTGTTTTTAGGTTTCTGTTCCTGATCTTTCATATTTTGTATCTCCTTTTATGTAGCACGCCGTGCGCAAAAGCTTTTTTCCGCCGTGCAAACAGTTTATTGCCCGCCCCGCGCCTTCTTATACATACTTTTTAAAAATTTTTTTGCCTGAAACTTTTGCAGTGCCGACTGCATTTTCAAAAATACGGCAAGCCGTGGCGCATAGTGGCAGAAGCAGAACTAAGTTGGCGGGGTGTGGTTTACAGCGGCAGGGCAAAGCGCACAGTGGTGGGCGCAGTCGGCAGGGTGTGGCGCAGGGAAATGGTTCAATACCCGCCGAATATAATCGGCGAGCCGACCTTGACGCCCTCATCCTTTATACATACGTGCAGGTTTATCTCGTGGCCGTAAAGCTCTGTTGAGTAGGGCAGGTCTGCCGAACAATACAGATTTAAGCTGTCTTCAAGCTGTTCGGTAAATATTACCTCTGCGCCCAGCTCTTCCAAAAATTTCTGCACGTCGAGCGTGCTGTAAAAGGTGCTTTCGCCGTTTACGTCTTTAAGCGCAAGTTTTTTAAGGGCGGCGTTGTCGTGCACCGTCACCTCGCGGCAGTTGGCAGAGGTGTTTCCGCAAAAAAATGTATAGCTTTCGCCCTCTTCAAAGGCAAGCGGGCTGTTAAAAATCCAGAATGCCGCCGCGCAGACAAATGCGCAGAGTATAAGCGCGGCCGTCTTAAAAAATCGCATAAAAAAATCCCCTCAACAAAAGTTAAGGGAATTATTGCCTTATAAATTTATTTTAATCACTCTTTCACATATTTTCTCTGAAAGCCTGCGCGGGCGCAAAGTTGCGCTCCGCAGATATTTTATGCCGCGAGGAGTGCAGCCCTTTTAATATTGCGCCGCGCGTGCAATATGTTTCCGTGCAAAATTTGTGTTTTATTTTGCAGGCGCATATTTTTTGGCCGCGCCGCTAAAATACTGCTTTGGTTTGGTCTGTGCGGAAACTATTTTTGCCGCGGATAGCTTATTTGCAGCCGCCGCAGGTGGCGCAGTGGCCGCTGCAATGTTTGGGGCGCGTACCCGTAGCCGAATACATCTGACCGCTGTAATCTCTTTCGGCGGCAGTTCCGCAGGTCGGGCAGACGACCTGTTCGTCAAATTTTTTAACAAGTTCCTCAAACTTCTTCCCGCAGGAAGGGCACTTGTATTGCAGTATCGGCATAACTATTTCTTATCCTTATCCTTTCTTCTTCTTGTGCGTCTTGTGCGCTTTACCGTTCCGCCCGAGCGCATAAATTTGCCCAGAACCACGCCTACGCCCACCGTAAGAACGAGCGTTGCGGCAATTATTATCCAGAACCACGCCATAGAGTTGTTGTCTGCACTTATCTGACCGGGTACAACTACGTTCATTCCCCAGAACCCTGCTATCATAGTAGGTATGGCGAGCAGAACGGTTATAATGGTCAGCTTTTTCATATTGTTGTTGGCGTTGTTGGAAATCATAGAGCCGTACGCGTCCATGGTAACGGTTAAAATATCCTTATAGATATTGCACATTTCCATGGCCTGCTTGCTCTCTATGGCGACGTCGTCGTACAAATCCTGGTAGTCCTCGCGCGTGGTTACGGCCTCCGCCTTGGAAAGTTTTTCCTGTACGCTGTAATTTGAATTGAGGGAGGTGGAGATATATACCAGCGAGTTTTCAAGGTCGAGCAGCTGAGCTATTTCCTCGTTTTTCATGGTCTTGCCGAGTTCTGCCTGAACGCGGCGCGACTTTCTGTCTATCTGAGTAAGTATATTAAGGAAGCGCTTTGCATTGCCCAGCATAAAGTTGAGCGTGAAAAGCACGGGTTTTTCCGTCATAACGCGCTGTCTGCCCGTAATAAAGTCCTTTAAAACGGGGTTGCCTTTCAGACATACGGTAACTACGCACTTTGTGTTGTAGATTACCGCAAGGGGCAGGGTGGAGTAAACGTCGCCGCTTTCGCCATCCTCTATGACGGGGCAGTCGAGTATGAACATATAGTTGCCGTCGTCAATTTCTGAACGCGCGCGTTCCTGATCGTCCAGCGCCGAGGCAAGCATGTCTTCAGATATGCCTGAAAGGGCTGCCACGTCCTCCATCTCGTCGTCGGTGGGGTTTATCATGTCTACCCAGCACAGCGGCTCGAATTTTTCAAGCTGTCTGAGCGGGTGTTTTTCCGATGTGCAGAAAAATTGTACCATTTGCTTTTACCGCCTTAAATTTAGTAAAAAAAACGCACGGGGATAAAACCCGTGCCGGCTTAAAAGCTTACGGTGCGGAAATTATCCCTCTTTATTTGTTTGTGCCTTTGCGGCCTTTTTTACAGCCACAACTGTAATATGGGTCCATAATAATCTCCGTCCGCGCGGAAAAATTGGCGTTAATTGTGCGCAGTGCAAAGTCCGTCCGGATTTTTTTGCAACACAAAAAAGCCGCTCCGTTTTCGCGGTACGCATTTATTATAATGCATTATATTCTTTTTGGCAAGCAATCGGTGTAAAAAAATTTGCCCGCTTTTTTCAGGCAAATTTTTGGGCTTTAAGTATGTTGTACGGCTATTTTTTCGCTCTGCGTTTTTTGCCGCGCGGCGCGTATTTATTTAGCGTTGGCGCGCAAAGAAAGGTTCGGGCGGTACTTTGATGTTTTGCGGCAGCCGCCGCGCGCATACTGGCGCACGGCGGCTGCCGTTTTAAAATACATTATTTTAAGAGGCGACTATATCACCACTTTGCCCTCGGTAAAGCTTTCAAAAAAACCGTCGGTATCCACGCCCGTGCCGCGGAAGGCGGCCATAAGGTCCTCGGGCGAGGCTATCTTTCCGCAACTTGCTTTAAAGTAGTCTTTCAGTCCCTCAAAAAAGCGCTCGTCGCCCAGCGACTGGCGTAGCATATCAAACATTATCACACCCTTGTTGTAGGCAATGTTCACATACTCGTAGTCGCTTACAAAGTCTTTGAGGTGTCTGTTCATAGTGGTGTCCGCGTTGCCGAAAATCTGGTTATATACGGTATAGTATGCCCTGTACGACTGTTTTGCCGCCTCAAGCAGCCCCTCGCGCGTATAGCCGTAGTCGGGGTGTGCTTCAAAAAAGCACAGCGCGCTGTATTCGGCAAGCCCCTCGTCCTGCCAGGCGTTTTCTATCTGGTTGCTGCCCGCCATGGCGTACCACCACTGGTGGGCGGTTTCGTGCACGATGGCATATACCGCCTCGCTGTTCTCCAGCTCGCCGTTTATCATGGCAAGCGCAGGATACTCCATTCCGCCTGCAGATATGCCCGTCTGAACCACGGCAAAGGTGGGGTATATGTACTCGCCGAACTTCTCCTCAAAAAAGGCAAGGCTGTCGCCTGCGGCGGCAAGTTTGCCCTCTGCGCCCTCGTCGTCATAGTAGTAATAGGTGACTTCCGTGCCGCCCGCATCAGTAGTCGCCGTCTTGAATTCGTCAGAGAGTACCATTGCAAAGTCGCGCGCATTCTGAAGGGTATAGAGGTGTGTGTTTCCGCTTTCAGAAACAAGTTTTCCGCTCGTCGCTGCGGCATATCCCGCGGGCAATGTGATTTCCACCTCGTAGTCGGCGCAGTCCGAAAGGAAGGGGTCGCCGTCGCTGTAATACACGCACTCGTAAAAACCTTCGTCCGCGCGCACGCAGGCCTGGGGATAGAAGTTTCCAAGGTTGACCGCGTGCTCGGCAACACCTGTGCGGTGGTTGGCAACGGCAAGCGTCAGAGTGTAATCTATGGTTATCTGCACGCTCTGACCGCTCTTCAGCGTATGGCCCAGCTGTGTGCGCAGAATGTTCTCGTCCTCGCCGCACACCTCCCAGCTTTCGCAGCCGTCTACCGCATTTATCTGCATATCGCCGTAGCTCGTGCCCTGGTAGTAGGTCTGGCTGGTCAGCTCGTCGGCTACGGGGCGGTAGAGCGCGCCCTTGCGGTATGCGTTGCCGTACAGATTGAACTCTATGCAGTCGGTGTCCGCGCCGTCGTTCACATAGTTTACGGCGCACTGCGCCGTAAGCGTCCTTTGGCTCTCGTTATATTCGGCCGAAATGCTGTAACTCGTTCTGTCGTCATGTCCGCAGGCCGTCGCGGGCAGAACGGCAGCCACAGTCACGGCCGCCAGAATTATTGCAACTGATTTTTTCATACGTCATATTGTATGCGCTTTGTCCGCGCTTTTTTCGTTGTAATTAAAAATTTTTTTAAAAAGGCGCGCCGAGTTTTGCAGCTTGCTATGGTCGTTCTGCAAAGTAAAGAGCGTAGTGCGGTTAAGTGTGCAAGCGATACGGCGCGGCGCATATAAAAGCAACAAGGCAGATTAAAGTAACAAAAAAGCTGTGCAGACAGTAAAATGTATGGTATGAAAGTGTGTGTTGTGCCCTGTTCGGCCGAAAAAATTCCGCCGTGCGATGTTGCGCTCTTCGGCTTTTGCTGGCTGGGCGAGGTTGACTACGAAAGCGAACTCTCCGGCAAGACCGATAAATTTGAAGAGGCCGCCCGCTTATCCCGCTCGTGCGGGTGCGGCGTTGCCTGTGCGTGCAAAACGCTCTCCCGCGGGGTTGTGCGCAAGTCGCTCGCCATCGCCGATAGAGGCAAGTTACTCGGCATAACCGATATGAACCACGTGTTCGGCGGCGAGGAGTACAAGAGCGGCGCGTACCTCGGCCTGTACACGGTTGGCGGCTACAAGGTGGGGCTGTGCATAGAGAACGACCTCTATTTCCCCGAGGGATTGCGCGCCCTTTCGTCCTGCGGGTGCAACATAATTTTAGCCGCGCTTGAAGAGGCGCGCTCGCCCGTTCAGCCCGTTCTCTTCCGCGCGTACGCCTATATTTACGGCGTACCAGTCATTGCCTGCGCCGGCAGGACGGCGTACTTTGCCTCGCCTGAAGGCGAACTTGCCTCGTCCACGCGCCCCGTCACGCTGTTCGAAACAGAGCCGCAGAACGGGTACCGACTGGTTACGCGCAGGTTGCGCGGAATATCGGAGGAGGACAGCGCCGATTACTGAGCGCCCCTGCGCAAATGCGCGGGGCGCATTTTAACGCACGGATAGTGTGTAAAATAACGCGCAGTAATAAGGCTTTTCCCCAAAACAGCGCGCAAAATATACTTTTTGCGGCATTTTAAAGCCGTTTTAAGGCCGCCGTCCCGTTAAAAACAGCCTTTAAGGCGCATATAAAAAACCTTTTGCAGGGCAATAAAATTAACGCCTTTGCGGGGCAGGGTTAAAAATAAGTTTAAATATTTTGCAAAAGGGGCAAACCGCTTGTATTTTTTTGCGCCGTTTGCTATAATATATTCTGCATAATGCCCGCAGTGCGTGCGGTGGCAGACAGCCCGACGCGCCGCGCGCAAAAAAATTGTGGCGGTAAAAATTTTATGCTGAGTATGACCGGTTACGGCAGGGGTGAATATAAGCAGGGCGGAATAGAGCTCACGGTGGAAATAAAGACGGTTAATAACCGCTATCTCGACGTCTCTTTAAAGTGTCCGCGCGTGTTCGCGGCGTATGAAGAGGTGATGCGCGCCGCAATAAGGCAAAAGCTCACCCGCGGTCACGCCGACGTGTACGTAACCCTTACCGACAGACGTGAAAAGGCAAAGTCGCTCAGCCTGGACGAGGGCGTGGCTCTCTCCTATATATCCGCCGCAAAGCGCCTTAGCAAGCTTTCGGAGGACGTAAGTTACGACCTGACTGCCACCTCGCTTCTGCGTATGCCCGACGTCGTCATAAAGGAGGACGCCCAGAGCGCCGACGACGAACTTCTTTCCGCGGCAGATGCCGCCATAAGCTGCGCACTCGATAATCTCAACGCAATGCGCCTTAAGGAGGGCGAAAAGCTCAGGGCGGATATGCTTTCGAGGATGGACAGGATAGAGCAGCTTGTTAAAAGCATCGCGGAGCGCGCTCCACTCGTGGCCAGCGATTACAGACAGAAGCTGGAGGAGAGGGTAAAGAGCTACCTCGACGGCGTAGCCGTAGACGAGGGCAAGCTCCTTACTGAAGTGGCGCTGTTCACCGATAAGGCCAACATAGATGAAGAGCTCACCCGCCTCAATTCGCACATAGACCAGTTCAGGGATATATGCCGTGCGGCAGTAGTGGGCAGAAAGCTCGATTTCCTCGTGCAGGAATTCAACAGAGAGACAAACACCATCTGTTCCAAGAGCAACGATATAGCCATCACAAGGTTCGGGCTGGAGCTCAAGAACGAGATAGAAAAGGTACGCGAGCAGGTGCAGAATGTCGAATAAAAGAAATGTGCTCGCCGTAATATCGGGCCCCTCGGGCGTTGGCAAGGGCACTGTGATAAAGCGCATGTTCGAGCTGTGCCCAGACTTGTGCGAAAGCGTGTCCTGCACGACGCGCGCCCCGCGCGAAGGCGAGGTGAACGGCCGCGAATATTTTTTTATAACCAAACAGCGCTTTGAAGAGATGATAGCGCAGGGCGAACTTCTGGAATATTCCGCCCACTTTGAAAATTACTACGGCACACCGCGCGCGTTTGTGGAAAAGATGCTTCTTTCGCGCGACGTGATACTTGAAATAGACGTAGACGGCGCGCTGAACGTAAAGCGTGCATACCCCTCGGCGGTGCTTATAATGATAACCCCGCCAAGCATGGACGAGCTTGCCCGCAGGCTGAAGGGCAGGGGTACGGAGAGCGACGAAAAGATAGCGCTGCGCATATCGCGCGCAGAGTATGAACTTTCAAAGAGCGATAAATACGACTACTGTGTAGTCAACAATGATGTAGATAAGACGGCGCACGCCGTTTTGGATATTATCCGCAATGAAAAGGAGGTTTAAGACATGATAAACAAACCTGCGGTAGACGAACTTCTGGAAAAACTTTCCGCTGACGGGCACGAAGCTTCCCGTTACGAGCTGTGCGTGGTTGTGGCCAAGCGCGCCCGCCAGATAATAGAGCAGACCGGCGGCAGAGAGACGCCCGGCAAGCCGAAGGAGATAACCATCGCCTGCAACGAAATCGACAGCGGCAAGGTAATAAGCGTAAGGGATTGATTGGCTTCTTCGGCCCCGCGCACATTGGGCGCGGGGCCGCAAATTGAACGGCAAAAACTTTTTTCAGGTTGCCTATTTTATGTATGCACAGGTCATTGTAGACATAGCCCACACTCAGGTGGACAAAATTTTTGAATATTCCTGCGGTGCGGAAGTTTCGGCAGGTTGCCGCGTAAAAGTGCCCTTCGGCGGAAGGGTGATAGACGGCTTTGTGGCGGGCATATCCCCCGTCAGCTCCTTCCCGCCCGAAAAAATAAAGCCTGTGGCCTATGTCTATGATGAACCTCCCGCCCTGCCCGAGGAGTGCTTTGCGCTCATGAACGAGCTCTCTGAGCGTTACCGCGTACCCAAGGCGGTATGCCTGAGGCTCTTTCTCTCTTCGGAAATGCGCACGGGGCGCGTGCACGAGGCCTATAAAAAGATTATAAAATATACGGGCGAAGCGCCCGCTCTGTCCAAATCGGCAAAAAAACAGCGCGAATTTCTCGATTTTATTATCTCGGAGGGCAGCGCAGACTACGTCTCCTCGTGCGAAAAGTTCGGCAGAGGCGCGGTAAACGCCGTCGTTGAAAAGGGCGGCGCGGTGATAGAGCAGGTCAAGGTAAACAGGTCGCCCTCTGAATTTTTAGGCGGCGTCGAACAGATGCGCACGCTCACACCCGCGCAGAGCGCCGCTCTCGAAAGCATAGAAAATACCCCCAAACGTGTCCACCTCATTCACGGCGTAACGGGGAGCGGCAAAACGGAAATCTATTTAAATGTAATCAGCCGCGCCCTTGCCCGCGGGCAGACAGCCATCTTCCTCGTGCCCGAAATCTCGCTCACGCCGCAGATGTTTTCGCAGCTCAAGCGCCGCTTCGGCGAAAAGGCGGCAATACTGCACAGCGGTCTCTCCGCAGGCGAGCGTTTCGACGAGTGGTGGAGGCTGAGGACGGGCGAGGCACGCATAGCCGTAGGCGCGCGCAGCGCGGTATTCGCCCCGCTTGAAAATATAGGCGCAATCATAATAGACGAGGAGCACGACGGCTCCTATTTTTCTGAGGCTGCACCGCGTTACTCCACGGTAGAAGTGGCCAAAATGCGCGCGGAATACAATGACTGCAAACTTATTCTCGGCAGCGCTACCCCCTCGGTGGAGACCTATGCCAGCGCAGTTTCGGGCGAATATAATCTTATCACTCTCACTCAGCGCATAAACGGCAGGCCGCTGCCCGATATAACTATAGCCGATATGCGCAAGGAGGTAAAGCGCGGCAACAACTCGGCGTTTTCCGCCGCACTGCGCGAAGAACTTGCCTCCACGCTGGAAAGCGGCAACCAGGCTATAATATTTTTGAACAGACGCGGCTATTCGCACTCGGTTATCTGCCAGGACTGCGGATACAGCTTGAAGTGCGAAAATTGCGATGTCTCGCTTGCCTACCATTCAGAGGAGAACTGCCTCAAGTGCCACTACTGCGGCGCAAGGTACAGACTTCCCCGCGCCTGCCCCGAATGCGGTGGACTGCATTTAAGGTACGGCGGCACGGGCACGCAGCGCGTGGTGGCCGACCTCAGGTCGGAATTCCCCTCGGCGCGCATACTCAGAATGGACAACGATACCACCTCCGGCAAGGAGGGGCACTACAAAATACTCAAACAGTTCGCCGATAAGCAAGCCGATATTCTCGTCGGCACGCAGATGATAGCCAAGGGACACGATTTCCCCTCGGTCACGCTCGTGGGAATACTCGACGCCGATATGAGCCTGCATTTTTCCGATTACCGCGCAGGCGAACGCACATTTCAGCTTATAACCCAGGTATCAGGCCGCAGCGGCAGGGCGGGTGAAGCGGGCAAGGTAGTCCTCCAGACATACTCGCCCGAAAATTATATTTTAAGGTATGCGGTAAACTACGACTACCAGTGCTTTTTCGCCAACGAAATAGCGCTGCGCAAGGCTACGCACTTCCCGCCTTTTTCAGTCATATGCAGGGTGATGGTCACGGCGGAGGAGGACGCCCCCGCGCTCGAGGCGCTCAAGGGCGTGTACTTCGGCACAGAGGCGCTGCGCTCTAAGTACCCGCAGGAGTTTATCTTTTTAAACAAGATGCATTCGCCCATAAAAAAGATACAGGGGCGCGTGCGCTACCAGGTGCTCATGCGGCTGGAGAGCGGCCGTCTGCTCCCGCAGATATACGACCTTGCTGTAAAATACAGCAGCAACAAGGCGCTCGTTTATGTGGAGGAAAACCCCGTCAACCTTTCATAGCGGCAAAATGGCGGGGGATATGCCGCAAGCATTGCTTTTTAAAAGCCTTTACGGCGCACGCCGTAAGTAAAATATATACGCTTTGATATACGGCGCGCCGCATCGTAAAGGGTGCGGAATATGCCGCAGATATGCATATATACGGCAGTAATTTTAACTTAAAGAGGAATATATGGCACAGAGGTATGTAGTGCAGGTGGGCGACCCCATTCTGCGCAAAGTATGCAAAGAAGTAAAAACTTTCAACGCTGAGCTTGGCGCTCTTCTGGACGATATGAAACAGACCGTCCGCGCAGAGGACGGCGCAGGCCTTGCCGCTCCGCAGATAGGCGTGGACGCCCGCGCCGTGGTTGTGGACGTCGAAGAGGGCTTTTTCGAGTTCATCAATCCCGAAATCTGCTCTGAAAAGGGCGAGCAGACGGGCCCTGAAGGCTGCCTTTCGGTTAAGGGCAAGCAGGGCATAGTGACGCGCCCCCAGAAGGTAAAAATAGTCTATCGCGACCGCAACGGCCGCAAACATAAGCTTACGGCCGAAGGTTTCTTTGCCCGCGCCGTATGCCATGAGCTTGACCACCTCGACGGTATTCTCTATACGGACAAGGCCACCCAGATAGTCGACCTCAACGAACAGGAAAATCAATAAGATTTGCCGTTTGTTTTTGCATATCCCGCCGCATTTTTGAGCGGTATATGCCGCCGTGTTCTTGCACAGCATATGCCGCGCGTTTTTGCACAACATATGGCGTTTAGAGTTGCAAAATAAAATTGCGCAGTAAAATTGCGCCGCTTAGAACAGCAGTCAATAACGGAGTTTTCAATGAAGATAGTTTATGCAGGCACGCCCGATTTTGCCGTTGCGCCGCTCAGAGCGCTTGCGGAAAAGGGTTGCGAAATAATTGCGGTTGTCACCCGTGAAGACAGACCTTTCGGCAGACACGGCGTTCTAACGCCCCCGCCCGTAAAGGCTTTCGCTCTCTCTGCCGGCATACCGGTGTATCAGTTCGGTAAAATACGCGAGCACGTTTCAGAGCTTGCCTCTCTCGGTGCAGACGCAATGTTTACCTGCGCCTACGGTCAGCTTTTAACGCAGGCCGTACTCGACGTGTTCCCCAAGGGTGTGTGGAACGCCCACGCTTCTCTTCTGCCCAAATTCAGGGGTGCATCTCCCGTTCAGTCGGCCATACTTGCGGGCGAACGCGTGACGGGCGTCACTGTAATGAAGACCGAGCTTGCGCTCGACGCGGGCGATATGCTGCTCGTAAAACGCTGCCCCATAGAGGAGGGGGAGACGAGCGGCGAACTCTCTGAAAAGCTCTCTGCTCTCGCCGCTGACGCGCTGTGCGAGGCGTACGACCTTATCAGCTCAGACGACGAAAATCTGCTGTTGCAGGACGAAAGCGCCGCAACATTCTGCAAAAAGATAAAAAAAGAGGACGCAAAGGTCGATTTCTCTGCTCCTGCGGACAAGGTCTGCGCCCTTATAAACGCCATGAGCCCCTCGCCTGCGGCGTTTTGCATGCACGGCGGCAAGTCGGTCAACCTTTACAGGGCTTTTGCCGAGGGCGATGCTGAGGGTGTTCCAGGTCAGGTTATCGGCGTTACAAAGCGCGGAATAACGGTCAGATGCGGCAGCGGCTGCGCGCGCATAACCGAGGCACAGTTTGCCGGCGGCAAACGGCTCTCTGCGGCCGATATTTTAAACGGCAGAAAAATTTCAGTGGGGGATATGCTTGAATAATCCGCTTACAGACCCCTATCTGGTACTTACAAAGGTATATTCGGAGGGCGCGTATTTAAAGCAGGCGCTCGCCTCTACCCCCGTAGAGCCTTCAAACAGGGGGCGCACCTCGCGCATATGCTACGGTGTACTGGAAAAGGACGTTTATTTCAACTATATAATAGGGGCAAATTGCACGCGCACGCCCAAGTCGGCGGCAAGGCTCATACTAAAAATTTCGCTCTATATGCTGGAATTTATGGGCAAGCATTCCTTTATGGTCGCCGACTGTGCCGTGGAGCTGTGCAAAAAGCTCGGCAAAGAGGGCATGGCGGGTTTCGTCAACGCCTTTTTGCGTTCGTATAAAATACCGCCCGCGCCCGCAGGCAGCGACGAGCGTCTCTCATTCGAGGCAAGCGTGCCGCTCTGGCTTGCGCGTCGCGTCCGCAGGAGCTACAAAAGCGAGGCGGCGGCCATTCTCTCCGCGCCCTCGCTCGGCGTCTGTGTGCGCTTTGCCGGCCCTGCCTCGGCAGTAAAATATCTCGACGCGGAGCATACAGATACGCCGTTCGATGACATATATATATTTAAAAATTTTGTGCGCGACATAGGTTACGACACGGGCGAATACACCTTTCAGTCGGTGGGCTCGGTGGCCGTTTGTTCGGTAATATCCCCTACCGAATGCCTGCTCGACGCGTGCGCCGCGCCAGGCGGAAAGAGCGTGCTGCTTTCTAAAAAGTGCACGCTTGTGACCTCGCAGGAGCTGCATCCGCACCGCGCTGACCTCATAACCACTTACGCGAGGAGGATGGGTGCGGACAACGTCCGCGTAGTCGTAGGCGACGCAACCGTGTTCAACCCCGCGTTCGAGGGCGCGTTCGGCGCGGTATTGTGCGACGTACCCTGCTCAGGCAGCGGAGTAATAAACGAAAATCCCGATATAATGCTCTTTCGGCACGAGGAGGACATTGCCTCGCTCACCGAAGTGCAGCTTAAGATAATAGAAAACTGCTCAAGATATGTTGCGGAGGGCGGCAGCCTTTACTACTCCACATGCTCTGTTCTGCCGGAGGAGAACGACAGCATAATTTACAAGTTCCTTGAGCACAACAAAAATTTTGCGCTGGAAATCCCGACTTGCGCGCTGCCCGCGCACGTCACGGGGTACGGCCTGCAATTCTTGCCGCACATATCGCTCGGGGCGGGCTTTTTTGTAACAAAGCTCGTGCGCAAAAATTAAATTGCCCCGTACATATGGCCTAATTATGAAGCAAATAATTCAGGATTTAAACTTGACCGAGCTTGAGGAGCTGATGCGCGGAATGGGCGAAAAGCCATTCAGAGCAAAGCAGCTTTACAGCGGAATTATGCGCGGACACAACCTTTCTGACGTGCCCGCCGTGCCCGCTGCCCTTCTTGCAAGGCTGGGCGAAAGGTTTGAAGATTGCCCGCTGGAGATTATAAAGACGCTGCGCTCTTCAGACGGCACGGAGAAGTATCTCTACCGCCTTGCCGACGGCAATATAATAGAGGGCGTGTTCATGCAGTACAAGTACGGCAACACGCTGTGCGTCTCCACGCAGGTGGGGTGCAGAATGGGCTGCAAGTTCTGCGCGAGCACGCTCGGCGGACTGGTGCGCAACCTCACCTCGGGCGAAATTCTTTCACAGATATTAAAGGTCAACGCCCTGCACGGCGGCACGCCTGCAAAGCGCGCCGTAACCAACGTCGTGCTTATGGGCAGCGGCGAACCGCTCGACAATTACGAAAACGTGATAAAATTTCTGCGCAATATGGCGGCGGAGGGCGGCATAAACATATCGCCGCGCAACGTCAGCCTCTCTACCTGCGGTCTCGTTCCCAGAATGTACGAGCTGGCCGAGGAGGGGCTTGCAGTAAACCTCACCGTTTCGCTGCACAACGTAACTGACGAAGAGCGCGCCCGCACAATGCCCATTGCAAAGCGGTATAAGATATCCGAAATTCTGGACGCGTGCTCCAACTATTTCCGCAAGACGGGGCGGCGCTATATATTCGAATACTCGCTCATAGAGGGCGAAAACAGCGACGAGCGCCACGCCGACGCGCTCATTGCCCTGCTTAAAGGCAGGCCCTGCCACGTCAACCTCATAAGGCTGAACGACGTGAAGGAGAGAAACCTTGCCGCCGCCTCGGAGCGCGGTGCGCAGGAATTTCTTAAAAGGCTTACGGATGGCGGAATATCCGCCACTCTGCGCCGCAGAATGGGCGCGGACATAGGCGGTGCGTGCGGCCAGCTCAGAGCGGGCTACATTAAAGATT
Source organism: Candidatus Coproplasma excrementigallinarum (assembly GCA_018714625.1). Taxonomy (GTDB): domain Bacteria; phylum Bacillota; class Clostridia; order Christensenellales; family Borkfalkiaceae; genus Coproplasma; species Coproplasma excrementigallinarum. The sequence goes on along the minus strand of DVNE01000031.1, from coordinate 7,115 downwards.
GCGAACAATAATCCATGGAGAATAATCTATGCAGATAAAGATAGCGCCTTCCATACTCTCGGCTGACTTTTCCCGCGTGGGCGAGGCGGTCAGACTGTGCGAGGAGAGCGGCGCAGACCTCATTCATTGCGACGTAATGGACGGCTCGTTCGTCGAGCCGATAACCTTCGGCGGACAGATGGTAAAGAGCATACGCCCCCTGACTAATTTGCCGCTGGACGTGCACCTTATGATAGAGCACCCCAAGACGCAGATAAGGTTTTTTGCCGCCGCGGGTGCCGACATAATAACCGTGCACTACGAAGCCTGCGCCAAAATATCGCCCGATTATCTTCGGGAGACGCTTGAACTTATAAAGTCTTTGGGCGTAAAGTGCGGCGCGGTGTTAAATCCCGACGTCCCCGCGGAGTGCCTCTTTCCCGTACTAGGTATGTGCGACATGGTGCTTTTAATGAGTGTGTTCCCCGGCTACGGCGGACAGAAGTTTATGGAGAGCGTCCTTCCCAAGGTCAGGGCGGTGCGCAGACGCGCCGACGAGATAGGCAGAACTGACCTCGACATAGAGATAGACGGCGGCATTAATGCCGTAACTGCGCCCCTTGCCGTCGAGGCGGGTGCAAACGTGCTTGTTGCAGGTTCGGCGCTGTTCGGGGCTAAGAACTTTGCAAAGGCGGTCAAAGAGCTGAGGGGAGTATGAAGGGCATACTTCTTCTGAACGGCGAGCCTTACCCCGAAAAAATAAATGCGGACGGCGCGCCCGTCTACTGCTGCGACGGCGCCTACGCCTGGGCAAAGGATAAGGTGAAGATTACCAAAAATATTGGCGATTTCGATAGTCTTGACGGGCTGCCCTATCCCCCGCCCGAAGAGATTTATCCCTCGGAAAAGGACTTTACCGACGGCGAGATTGCGCTGCGCAAGATGCTCGGCGAGGGCATAGACGAAATAGACGTCTACGGTGCGTTCGGCGGCAGGGAGGACCACTTCCTCGGCAACATACAGCTTTTGTTTTACGCGCTCTGCCGTGGCGCTCATATGCGGCTGATATCCCCCAAGACTATAATCTTTGCCGTGCGCGGCAGGGTAGAGCTGGGCGCATACGCAGGCAAAACAATATCGGTGTTCCCCTTTTCAGCGCCGCTGCATATAATTGATAGCAGGGGGCTGAAGTATTCCTATCCTCAAAAAATCTGTTACGGCGAGTGCCGCGGCGTATCCAACATAGTGGAGGATGCGGACGCGTTCGTGCAGTTTGCGGAGAACGATGCCGCCCTCATATTCATAAATCTGGGGAGCGTATAGTTTGAACAGAATGATAGTTGTGTGCGTAAAACCGCCTGCGCCTGTGCGCAAAATCTTAAAAGTCATCTGCCGCAGGTAAAGTTATAAAGGCTGTAAGCTGCCCTCGTTCTTTGTCGGGTGAGCAGACTGCCTTTTGCGGACAGATAAATTTAATGCAAACTTATATTGTCATAAAAGCCGTGGGCGCGCAATTTTTGCGCGCCCACGGCTTTTATGTTGCTGGAAACTTAATTAGGGCTGAAATTGTAGCAAAATTGATATCAGACAAGCCAAAACAAGCGAAATAATGAGGTTAAAAGGGGTAAAAAATGGGGCAGGCGGCGGCATAGATATGCCGCCGCCTGCCCCGTCAGTCAAAAAAACTTTACAATTTTTATGGGCAAAATATTATTTTTAAGTTCGCCTTAAATAAAAAGCGTGCCCCGCCGCAACGGTGAGGTGTGTGCCCGCCGCAACGGTAAAGCGCGCACCAATCTCAAATAAACTCAAACGAAAAGCGTGCGCTTGCCGCAAGGGTGAGATATGTGCCTGCGGGGCTGGCAGCTCATAATTTACACTGCCTGAAAGTGCGGCTTGTTAATGCGCTGCTGAACTGAGACATAAAGCGGTGTGATGTAAAAAATCAGCTTAATGCGCAAAAATCTGTATAACGCAAAAAACAGGCAGCAAAAACGCCGCCTGCATAAGCTGCATCTTATTCGTTTGCAAAGGGCTTAAGCTCTTTCAACGGTCTTCATGCACCTTGCGCACACATATCCCGTTACTGCCTTGCCGTTTGCATCTATATAGCTTATCTTCTGCACGTTGGCCTTAAAAGTTCTCCTCGTCCTTCTCTTGGAGTGGCTCACGTTGTTGCCGGACGCCTGTCCTTTACCGCATACGCTGCATACTCTTGACATAATTTTGGCACCTCCGTGGTGAAATTTCTTAATAAATAGAATAAAAAATTCAATAAAATAAAGTAAATAAAAGCCGCTTCTTTAAAACGGCTATAATAATATAGCACCCAATTCAAAAAAAATCAATCAAAAAGCCTGCAATTTTTTAAAATTTTTTACCGACGGCATAAAAAATCCTTCCGCCTCAGGCAAAATATATGAAAAGTTCAGGGAAAGACTTGCAAATTACACTCAAATAGTATAAAATAACATCTGACAGGAGTTATTATGTCAGTCAACACAAGCAATGTTTACGGAAAAATTTCAATATCCGATCAGGTTCTTTCAAAGGTAGCGGCGTATGCCGCACTCGAATGCTACGGCATTGTTGAACTTGTATCGCGCCGCTTCAAGGACTCGCTTTCCGAACTTTTCAAAAGGCAGCCTGCCGATGGCAAGGGCATAAAAGTGGTAACCAGCGGCGACAGGATATATATAGACGTGTACGTCATCGTAAAATACGGCGTTTCCATAAATGCCGTGGCAGAGGCGCTGAAAGAGGGAGTTAAGTATAAGGTGGAGCGCTTCTCGGGCATGATAGTCGATACGGTGAACGTAAACATTATGGGGGTCAAACTCTGACCTCCGCTTTTTCGCGCCCTTTTTTAAGGACGCCTTTTTAGAGTATTGAGGAGTAACAATGCAAAAAATCATCAACAGCACCGATTTCAGGAAGATGGTATCCACCGGTGCGAGAATGCTTGAAATAAACAGGGCAAAAGTCGACGCCCTCAACGTATTCCCCGTTCCCGACGGCGATACCGGTACAAATATGTCGCTCACCATGCAGTCGGCCATCGCAGAGATGAACGCCTGCTCTTCCAATCGCTTTCAGGAGATATGCGACGCCGTATCCAAGGGCGCGCTCCGCGGTGCCCGCGGAAATTCGGGCGTTATAACCAGCCAGATTTTCAGGGGAATTTGCTCCGTAGTGCGCGAATGCACGCAGGGCATAGATACAAAGACCTTTGCAAAGGCGCTTGAGGCGGGCACAAAAGTTGCCTACAGCGCCGTTTCCAAGCCCAAGGAAGGCACAATTTTAACCGTAGTAAGAATGATGAGCGAGGCCGCGCCCAAACTGGCAGGCAAAAATAAGGATTTCGTCGCATTCTTCACCGCGCTCATTGCCGTGGGCGACGAGGCCCTCGCGCATACCCCCGAACTTCTGCCCGTGCTCAAAAAAGCCGGCGTTGTGGACAGCGGCGGCGTAGGCCTTATGACCATAATGCGCGGCTTCCTTGCCGCCGTTTCGGGCGAGGACATAGGCACGGAGGATATTCCCACCGACGCTCAGGCCCAGAAGAAAGAGCCCGAGTTCGGCGATAATTCAGATATAATCAACCTCGACCTCGGAGAAATAGAGTTTGCCTACTGCACGGAGTACTTTATTATACACCTCAAGCAGATGACCACCCTCGCCGATATAGACAGATTAAAGGAAAAGCTTATGCAGATAGGCGACAGCGTAATATGCATAGGCGATCTGGAGCTTGTAAAAGTACACGTACACACCAACACGCCCGGCATAGCGCTCTCCTACGCGCTCGAGCTCGGCGAGCTTGACAGAATAAAGATAGAGAATATGCTTGAAGAGAACCGCCAGCTCAAAGCCAAGCTGGAGGCCGAAAAGAAGGAGATGGGCATGCTTGCCATCTGCTCGGGCGAGGGACTTGCCGAAATCTTCAAGGACCTTATGTGCGACAGGGTTATAGAGGGCGGTCAGACAATGAACCCCTCCGCTCAGGATATAGCCAGCGCGGTACAGAAGATTAACGCGGCAAACGTGTTCGTATTCCCCAACAACTCAAACATAATTCTTGCGGCGGAGCAGGCAAAGGACCTTGTCTCCAACCGCACCATACACGTAATACCCACCAAAAACGTGCCTCAGGGCTTTGCGGCGGCGCTTGCGTTCAATCCCGAAAGCTCGGTGGCCGTCAACAAGACAAATATGACGCACGCCATAGACAACGTCACATCCGGCCTTGTAACCTACGCCGTGCGCAACACTACAATGAACGGCTTTAAGCTCAAGGAGGGCGACATAATCGGCCTCGACAACAAAAAGATACTTGCCAAGGGCGACAATATAGACGAAACCACCATCAAGCTTATAAAGGCAATGAAGAACGACGACCACGAGATGATAACCCTCTATTACGGCGCAGACGTAAAGGAGGAGGACGCCGCGGCGCTCGCCGCCAAAGTGGCTGAGGAATTCCCCGATTGCGACGTGGACTATCATTACGGCGGTCAGCCCGTCTACTACTACATGGTTTCCATGGAATAAAAGGCGTTTTGCCGCCTGATTAAGGCCCGCGTTTGCAGGCATTGCGCGCTTGCGGTTTTGTATGTAAGCCTGCGGCGCTATGCACGGCGGGTATGTAATCTGTAAATCAGTTTTTTGCGGCTGCGGTTGCACAACGAATTTTTTGGCAGGATTTGTCTTGCGTGATTTTAAAGCAGGCAAATGCCATGGGCGGGATTTGCACGGCTTAATTTAAAGCCTGCAAATGCCAAAGATTATAAAAACAAAAGCTGAAAGTTGACTTTTACAAGGGGAAAGGCTGGGTCTTTCCCTTTTTATATATCTAAAGGAAATTGCTATACTGAAAGGGATAAAGCCAACCCTCCATTAAAGGCGGCCTTAGCTTGCCTTGCCGCTCAATCCTCATTTTCAGTATACTATCTGCACAAGCGGCCGTCTGCATATTTGCGGTTGAGGCGGAGGGCGGGCTGTGCAGGCGGAGCGCTGCTTTATGGAACTTACCGAATTAAAGTATATTTCAGAAAAAAGGCAAAAGGATTTCAACAAACTCGGGGTTTACACCTGCGAGGAGCTTGTGCGCCTTTACCCGCGCGACTTCCTCGACCTTACGCACGTTTCGCTGATTACCGAGGCCGAGCACAACGCGTATGCGCTCATCTCCTGCGAGGTGCTCAACGCCGAATTCAACCGCTTTGCGCGCCGCCCTTACGTAAAGGCTCTGTGCCAGCAGCAGGGGTGCGTGTTTACGGCAATCTGGTTCAATCAGCCGTACGTCATTCAGAAGCTCAAACCCGGGCAGTACCTCTTTTACGGGAGGGTGCAGAACAGGTACGGTATGGGCGTGTCGATGGTCAATCCCTCGTTCGAGCCTGCCGATAAAAACAAAAATCTCAAGGGCATAATTCCCGTCTATCCGCTTGCGGGCGGGCTGACGCAGAGGGTCGTGCGCGAGGCGGTAAGGCAGGCGCTTTCAAAGGTGTTGCCGTCCACTTTAATTCCCGAGCCGCTGCGCAGAAAGTACGGCATTTCACCTCTTGGCGAAAGCTACAATAAGCTGCACGCGCCGCAGTCGGCGGAGGATATAAAATCGGCCTCGGCGCGCATAGCGCTCGAGGAGTACTTCATTCTGATATCCGCCTTCCGCGTAATAAAGGGCTATGGCGCAAGGGTGCGCCTTAACAGCTATACGGCGGACGAGTGGGCGGTCGCAAAATTTATGGGTCGCTTCCCGTTTTCGTTCACGGCAGGTCAGATGGCCGCCGTGCGCGATATTTACGATAACGTACATTCTCCCTCGCAGATGAACAGACTTTTGCAGGGCGACGTCGGCAGCGGAAAGACGGCTGTTGCGCTCACGGGTATGTTCATGGCGGTAAAATCGGGCTTTCAGGCAGCCATGCTTGCGCCCACCGAGGTGCTTGCAAGGCAGAATTTTGCGCTGATAGAGCGCTACTTCCCCGATTATAAATGCGCTTTGCTCGTGGGGTCTACGCCTGCGGCCGAAAAGCGCGCCTTAAAGTCCGCCCTCAAAAAGGGGGAGCTGGATATAATCTGCGGCACTCACGCGGTAATACAAAAGGACGTGCAGTTTAAAAATCTGGCGTTCGTGGTGTGCGACGAGCAGCAGCGTTTCGGCGTTGCGCAGCGCGCCTCGCTCGCAGAAAAAGGTGAGGGGTGCGACGTGCTTATAATGTCGGCCACGCCCATACCGCGTACGCTCTCGCTTATATTTTACGGCGACCTCGATATAACTACCATAAAGGACAAGCCCGCTTCAAGGCAGGAAATTTCCACTTCCATAATCCCTGCAAGCAAGTACGGCGATATGCTTGCGTATATCGCTAAGCAGGCAAGGGCGGGCAGGCAGGCCTACTTCGTCTGCCCCAAGATAGAGGGGGACGAGGAGGGTACGGTAATGTCGGTCACAGAGCTTTATGACGAGCTTTCGCAAAAGCTGGGCGGCGTGCGCCTTGCACTTCTGCACGGAAAAATGAAGGAGGCGGAAAAGAATGCCGTAATGGAGGACTTCAAGGCGGGCAGGTACGACTGCCTTGTGTCTACCACGGTTATAGAAGTGGGCGTGGACGTGCCCAACGCCACCATAATGGTAATATACAATGCCGAGCGGTTCGGACTTTCGCAGCTGCACCAGCTCCGCGGGCGAGTGGGGCGCGGCTCGGAAAAGAGCTACTGCTTCCTTTTGATGGGCAGCGATACGCCGCAGGCGAGGGAGCGCCTTTCGGTAATCAAAAACAACTCCGACGGCTTTAAAATTGCCGAGGCCGACCTCGAGCTGAGGGGAGGCGGCGACTTTATGGGTACGCGCCAGAGCGGACGCGTGCTTACGGAGATAAAGAACCTCAAATTCCCCGCCAGCGTGATTTTTACGGCGAAGGCAATCTCTGACGAGGCCTTCTCGGGCGGGTTTGAAATATCCGCTCTCCGCGAGGCGGCGGTAGCTAAATATAAAAAGCTGGAAGAAGTAGTAATGAACTGAATAAAAGGGGAGGCGCGGGCAAATTTTTGCCCGCGCCTCCTTTAAAATACAGCGCCTTAAAAACGTGTGTCTTTTAAAATTATGGCGTGCCCGCAGCTTTTAAAGCTGC
>DVNE01000030.1 GCA_018714625.1 Candidatus Coproplasma excrementigallinarum | reverse complement strand
GGGCCGTAGTCTACAAGTTTGGTCTTTAAAACGACGTCGGTATACCACTGGGGGAAGTCGCTCTCTATATCTGCTATCTGATTTACGAACTGATTGGCTTTATTTTCAGGCATAGATACTCCTAAAATTTGTTTACAATTTATTTCACGTTGCATTATATCATATCGGGGCGGCAAGCCGCAAATATTTTGCAAGACTATTAAAATAATTTTGCACGTCAAAGTTGTAAAGTAAAATATATTGCAAAAAACTTTGCACGCAGGTGAAATTTTTTGTCAATTCACTTGTGTTTGGCGCACTAAAACTGTATAATAAAAGTATATATGACGGTATTAGATTTTAAAAAACTTAAAAGCGGAACAGACGTGCGCGGCGTGGCTTCTCCCTGCCTCGGCAGGGCCGTTACACTTACGGAAAAAGCCGTCGAAACGATAGCGCGCGCATTTTGTGTCTGGCTCGCGCAAAAGACGGGCAAAGAAAGGCTTAAGATAGCCGTCGGCAACGACAGCAGGATCACCGCAAAACAACTCGTGGAGGCGTTCGAGAAAGGTGCGGTGCAAAGCGGTTGCGACGTTACCGAAACAGGTCTTTCTTCAACTCCCTCTATGTTTATGCTTCTCCGCGCGGGGAAGGGCTTCGACGGGTCTGTTATGGTCACGGCGTCGCACCTGCCTGCCGACAGGAACGGGCTTAAATTTTTCACGCCCGAAGGCGGCCTTGAAGGCGAGGACGTCGAAGAGATACTCGGCATCGCCGCAAAGGGCGAATTTATGCACGGGGAAGGCACTGTTAGCACATACTCCTTTATGGACGAGTACTGCGCGCTGCTTGTGGGCAGGGTGCGCAAAGCCTGCGGTTCGGAAAGGCCGCTCGAAGGGAAGAAGATAATAGTTGACGCCGGCAACGGCGCGGGCGGGTTCTTTACCGAAAAAGTTTTAAAGCCCCTCGGCGCAGACACCAGCGGCAGCCTTTACCTCGACCCCGACGGCACGTTCCCCCACCACGCGCCCAACCCCGAAGACAGGGCGGCCATTGCCGCACTCAAGGCGGCCGTGCTGGAAAATCATGCCGACTTGGGCATAATTTTCGATACCGACGTAGACCGCGCCGGCGCCGTTGACAGAAAGGGCGAAGAGATAAACCGCAACAGGCTTATCGCCCTCATTTCGGCAAGTTTGCTTGCTAAGAGGCCCGGAACGATAGTTACCGACTCGGTGACCAGCGACGGACTTACAGAGTTTATCGAGGCACACGGCGGCAGACACCACCGCTATATGCGCGGCTATAAGAACGTTATCGACGAGTGCAAGAGGCTGAACGACGCGGGCGAATACTCTCCCCTCGCCGTGGAAACTTCCGGTCACTGCGCTTTTAAAGACAACTATTTCCTTGACGACGGAGCTTACCTCATCACGGAAATACTCATAATACTTTCTGACCAGCTCAAAAAAGGCCAGCGGCTTGCAGACCTTATAAGCGGCCTGAAAGAGCCTGCCGAGGCGACGGAGATAAGACTGCCCATAGAGTGCGAAGACTTCCGCGAATACGGCAAGGGCGTGCTCGACGGAGTGAAAGCGGCTTTGGCAAATACCGAAGGCGCAACACCCGCACCCAACAACTACGAGGGCATAAGAATTAACTTCGATAAAGACCACGGCGACGGATGGGCGCTCGTAAGGCTCAGCCTGCACGAGGCGATAATCCCCATAAATATAGAGAGCAACTCAAAGGGCGGCTGCAAGCTTATGGCAAGCACGCTTGTATCTATGCTGAAGCCGTACGATAAAGTCGACCTCACTCTGCTCAGAAATTACATGGATAAAGTTTAAATAACGGCCTTAACCATTCTTGAAGCTTAAAAATTAAACTTAAAAGAGCGCGCCGAAGGTTGCGCGCTCTGTTCGGCACAAGGCAAAATTCACTCACAGCGATATAAAATATAAGGAGATATTTATTATGTCTGTCCAGCAGAAAAGCGTAGACACGATAAGAATTATATCGGCAGAAGCCATACAGAAAGCAAATTCCGGCCACCCCGGCATTTGCATGGGCGCAGCACCGATAGGCTATGAACTATTCAGCGACTTCTTGAAGTTCAGCTACAAAAACCCCAAGTGGGACAACCGCGACAGGTTCGTTCTCTCCGCGGGACACGGTTCTATGCTTCTATACTCCCTTTTGCACCTCTTCGGGTTCAACCTTACGATGGAGGATATAAAAAACTTCCGTCAGTTCGGCTCTAAAACACCCGGCCACCCCGAGTACGGACACACCGAGGGCGTAGAGACCTCGACCGGTCCTCTGGGGCAGGGCATAGCCAACGCTGTGGGCATGGCGCTTGCCGAAGCGCACCTTGCGGCACGCTTCAACAGACCCGACTACCCCGTGGTAGACCACTTCACTTACTGCATCTGCGGCGACGGCTGCCTTGAAGAGGGCATCTCTTACGAGGCTTGTTCGTTTGCAGGCACGCAGAAACTTGGCAAACTCATTCTTCTGTACGACAGAAACAATATAAGCATAGAGGGTAAGATACAGACCACCTTTGCAGAGGACATACCCACAAGATTTGCAGGTCAGGGCTGGCAGGTTCTGCGCGTTGACGACGCAAACAACCTCCTCACTCTGCGCGCAGCCATAAAGAAGGCTCAGAGCGACCTTACCCGTCCTACAATAATTATCTGCAACTCGGTAATAGGCTACGGCTCGCCCCAGGCAGGTACGGCCGACGTACACGGCTCTCCCCTCGGCGCGGAAAACCTTGCAAAGGCAAAGGAATTCTTCGGCTGGACGGAAGAACCGTTCACCGTTCCTGCAGACGTTAAAGCTCACTGCCTTGCCATTGCTGAAGAAAAGCTGAGCGACGAAGAGGCCTGGAACGAATTGTTCAGCCGCTACGAGGCAGCTTTCCCCAATCTTGCTGCGCAGTATAAAGCGTTCATGAACGGCGTAAACCCCGACTTCAAGAAAATCGAGGGTCTGTTCGACAGCTCCGCGCCCGAGGCAACGAGAATAAGCGGCGGCAAAGTACTCAATAAAATTGCAGCGGTTATGCCCAATATACTTTCAGGCTCGGCCGACCTCTCCCCCTCCACAAAGACCGACCTCAAGGGCGAAGGTTATATGTCGCCCGAAAACAGAACGGGGCGCAACATACACTTCGGCATACGCGAGCACGCAATGGCGGCAATATGCAACGGCATACAGCTCCACGGCGGACTTCAGGCCGTTTGCTCAACATTCTTCACCTTCACCGACTATATGAAGGCGGGCATCAGAATGAGCGCGCTCATGAACATACCCGTAATCTTTGTTCTCACGCATGACTCCATAGGCGTAGGCGAAGACGGCCCCACCCACGAGCCCGTAGAACAGCTCATATCCCTCCGCGCAACACCCGGAGTAAAGGTGTTCCGTCCCTGCGACGAAAGGGAGACCGCTGCGGCGTACATCTCCGCACTCACACAGAGCAGCCCCACCGCCATCGTACTTTCCAGGCAGAACCTGCCCCAGTACCCCGGCACGGGACTTAAGGCGCTGCTCGGCGGATATGTGCTCAGCGATTGCCAAGGCACGCCCGACGTAATCCTTATTGCCAGCGGCTCTGAAGTCGAGCTGTGCATGGAGGCAAAGGACATACTTGCCGCAAAGGGCGTAAAGGCACGCGTTGTATCTATGCCCAGCATGGAAGAGTTTGAGAAGCAGACGGCCGAATATAAAGAGAGCGTTCTGCCCAGAAACGTAAAGGCGCGCGTGTGCGTTGAGGCTGCATCGCCTTACAGCTGGTACAAGTACTGCGGCGATTGCGGCGAGATGGTTGCAATGACCACATTCGGCGCGTCCGGCCCTGCAAAGCAGCTTTTTGAACACTTCGGCTTTACAAAGGAAAACGTTGCCGAAAAGGCCGAACTTTCAATAAAGAAGGCCGAGGAAGAAAAGGCAATGTATGCGGCCGCTTCAGACAAAAAGAGCAAATAATAAGTTTTATATAAATATATCAGTCGGCTAAAATTATGCCGCCTATACACAGCGGCTGACAAATAAACAGTCAAATGCGGCCTGTCCGCATATAGGAAAGTACGGCGGGCGCTTATGCGCCTGCCGTCTTTTTAGTAGCGCTATTAAATTTAGCATCATTATTTAAGTGTTACAGCAACGCTACATAAATTTGTTAGCAGCGCCGCGCGGATTTTTGAGTAACGCTATAAATTTTAAAGCTGCGCCGCGCGGGTTTTGCAGCAGTGTTATATCAAATAGCGCTAAATTATAATATCGGGGATATGGGAAATTTTTTAAAAACAAAAATGTTCAGACAATCATACTTGCAATAATTGTGATCATTGAAATCACGCTTGCCATATTGTATATGCCGATGCCGCTTTTCTTCCCTTTAATGGAGAGTGTTATTGCAATAGGCGGCGTTGTGGGCTTCAGGTTTGCATACGAAATTGCAAAATTCAATGCACAGCGCAGGTATAATTGGTTTATAAAGGACGCCATGAACAAAGAAGTAGAGCCGAGCAACCGTTTAGTCTGGGGTACAAGAATATCTGCCTTGATGTTAGTATTCCTTCCCGCTATTGTAATGATAGCATTATATATTCATATACACTAACAATTTTTATTGCACGGTAAATCAACTAAGCTTTCGGCTGATATAACTAAAAAGAGAGATATGAAAAATTTTATAAAAAATCAGAACGTCCAATTCGTTGCATTTGTCATTCTGATAATTGCGGAATCGATAATTACACCTATTTTTACAGATTACCCCGTAGAGCTGGCCGTAGTAATCGGGCTGTTCGGCTTTGTTGGCGCGCTGTATTTCAGATTCGCATATAATATTGCAAAATTTCAATGCACTATATATTCATTGTTTTATAAAAATAACAGCTCAAAGAGCAACGAACCGTCCGAATTTGCAGTTATATTCAATAAATTATGTGCATGTCTTATGATACTGCTGCCGACAATTATGATGCTTTATTCTTTTGCAGAACTTTAAGGAGATTTTATATGAACATAGAAGAACTTTATCTTAAAAGACAGTCAACAAGGAAATATTCCGAAAAACCCGTAGCAGACGAAACGCTTGAAAAGGTTTGCAGGCTGGGTGCGCTTGCACCCTCAGCTAAAAACTCGCAGCCGTGGAAAATGTTTACCATCAACGGCGAAAAGGCAAAGAAATTTGCACCCTGCGTGCAGATGTTCGGCGCAAACAAGTGGACGAACTCCTGCCCCGCCTTTATCGTACTGCAGTTAAACCGCAGCAAAATGGAGGAAAAGATTGCGGAAAAGTTTACTTTTGCAGACTTTTCAGGCAACGATATTGGGTTACTCACAGCCTACATAGTGCTTGCGGCTGAGGATATGGGCTTACAGACCTGCATTTTAGGCATACGCGACGAAAAGGCGATAGCCGAATTTTTGGGCGAGCCCGAGGGAACACACTACCCCTTGTCATTGCCGCGGGCTATGCCGAAGAGGGCTATCCCATACGCGAAAAGGACAGAAAACCCTTCGACGAGGTATTCAAGCTTATAAAGTAACCGCTATGAAAACCATATGTCTTTAACAGTTTGCATTTGTATATTTAAAGTAAAAGCGTTACTTTATATATAAAATACTAACTTTAATCTTTACGAGTGAACTAACAGCTTGTATTTCTATTATAAAGTAACTGATTGCTCCTTATCCTTATATGTAAAGTAGCAACTTGCACTAGCACTGCAATTTATTAACAGTAATAAAAGCGGGTGGGTGCGCGCAAAATTGCGCGCACCCACCCGCTTTTATTTATTCAGCAGTGTTCTCTTAATGCTTTTTAAAATAATCGATGCTGTAAATTATTACTACCAAACTTTATTCTGCGGCGCAACACAGACAGAGTAAACTAAAATCAAAAACTTTACTTAGCTTTATTCGGCAGCCTTTTGCTAACTCTGACTATTTTCGCGGGCGGTTGCCAACATAAGTTTGATTCTGTTTTCCTGGTTTACCCTTGTTGCAGACGGGTCATAGTCCACCGCTACAATGTTTTCTTTTTCATAGAGATTTTTGAGCGTACGGATAGCCCCCTTGCCCGCAATGTGATTGGGCAGACAGCCGAACGGCTGCGCGCACACAATGTTCTCTGTTCCGGTCTCGGCAAGTGCAGCCATTTCGGCAGGAATGAGCCAGCCTTCGCCCATCTTAACGCCCTGGTTGAGCACCTTGTCTGCACAGCTGCGCAGGTGTTCAAAATCGTGTATCGGCTCGAAAGTGCCGTCCTTTTTATATGCCGCTATAATCTTCTTCTGCATATGGTGAAGTATGCTGTACAGAAGTTTATTTACAGATATAAACAGACTGCGCTTTCCGTAGAGCCTGCCGTCGTTTATATTGTTGACCACGCAGTACAGCACATAGTCCATAAGCACGGGTACAACGGGTTCGCACCCCTCGGAGAGCAAGAACTCTTCAAGATGGTTGTTGCCAAGCGCGGAGTACTTTACATAAATTTCGCCCACTATGCCCACCTTGATTTTTTTCTCGTTGCGGCGGGCCACCGAGGAAAAGAGAGAAATTATCTTTTTTGTCGTCTTTACATAACGGCGATAGCCGCCCTTTTCAAACAGCGACACAACATAGTCCATCGCCTCGGAACGCGCCTTGTCCGTCGCGCCCTCCTCCGCCTCGTAAGGCTTGGTCTGGTTATAGCACCACATTATATTGTCGCCGTAGAACACGGCAAAAACAAGCTTTAAAAGAAGCTTTGCGCCTATGGGGAAAGAGGAATCCTTTTCCAGTCCCGAAAAGTTGAGCGACATAACGGGCACCTGCGGAAATTCCGCCTTGAGCGCCTTGCGGATAAGCGGAATATAGTTGGACGCCCTGCATCCGCCGCCCGACTGGCTCATAAGTACCGCGGTATGGTTTACATCATATTTGCCGCTTTTCAGCGCGTCGATATACTGACCCACCGTGCAAAGGCAGGGATAGCAGGTATCGTTATGTACGTGCTTGAGCCCTTCGTCTATGACCGCGCGCGTACCGTTTTTTAAAACCTCTACATCGTATCCTTCGAGCTTTAAAAGCCTTTCAATGAGCGCAAAATGCCAGGGCAACATATCGGGAATGAGTATTTTATATGTACTCTTCATATAGGGCTTCCAGCGGGGATAGTCGTCGCGGTAGTTTTTTACATTTTTTTCTGTCTGCTGTTTTTTCATAGTTTTATTTGCATTAAATAACTATAATGAATAGTTTACTTTGCTTAATTTGATATATTTTACAAGTTTTAGTGTTAAACCACACTCACGGCGCATTACAAATAAAGGAAAGATTATTTCTTCGCCTTAGTCTTTTTACCCTCTTCAATGGCGGCGAGCATGCTCCTTAAACGTATCTTTACAACGCCGAGGTTGTTTATTTCGTCTATCTTTATCTGGGTATACAGCTTGCCGTTCTTTTCAAGGATAGAGCGCACCTCGTCCGTAGTGATGGCGTCAAGGCCGCAGCCGAATGATACGAGCTGTACAAGATTTACATCGTCGTGACGGCAGGCATATTCCGCTGCGCGATACAGCCTTGCGTGATACGTCCACTGGTTGAGCACGTTTACATCTACGAGGTCGGCCTCGTCAAACACCGAGTCCTCCGAGAGGACTGCAAGTCCGAGCGAGGTAAGCAGCTTGTTTATGCCGTGATTTATTTCACCGTCAACATGGTAAGGTCTGCCCGCAAGCACTATTATCTGCTTGCCCTGCTCGCGCGCTTTGGCAGTTATTTCTGCGCCCTTTGCGCGAACGTCGGAGTGGTACTTGTTGAACCGTTCAAAGCCGACTTCGAGCGCGGTGGCGGCCTCCTTTTTCTTTACCCCGTACTTTTTAAGCGCGGCGCACAGCTTTTTAACGGTGTTCTCGCGCATATTGAGGTCAATATACGGCATTATAAAGTTTTCTTCGTTCAGCCTTTCGTTGTTGGCCTTGAGAAGTTCAGGGTAGTAAGCCACGACGGGGCAGTTATAGTGATTTACAGAGTCGTGCTCGTCAAGGTTATAGCTTTCGCACGGCATAAATATGAAGTCTACGCCCTTATTCAGAAGGCTCTCTATATGCCCGTGCATAAGTTTGGCGGGATAGCAGGCCGTATCAGACGCGACGGTGTGCTGGCCGAGGAAGTACAGCTCACGCGAGGATTTATCCGAAAGCACGATTTCAAAGCCGAGGCTTTCAAAGAAACCCGCCCAGATGGGGAGCTGTTCATACATTCCGAGCTGCAGAGGAAGACCTACCTTGCCCCTGCTGCCCTTTGCGCCCGCTATGCACTGAGGCAGACGCTCCTGCTTGTAGCTGTATATATCGAGTTCGGCCGAGGCAGGTTTGCGGCCTGCGCCCTTTTCGCACTTGTTGCCTGAAATAAAGCGCGCGCCGTTGCCGAATGTTATTATGTTGACGTTGCACTTTGAAGTGCAACCGTGGCACACGATTGAGGACGACTTATAGGAGAAGTCTTCAAGTTGCTCCGCGCCCAATGTGGAGGATTTTTCGTCGCCAATCATCTCTTTGGCATACAGAGCTGCGCCAAACGCACCCATGAGCCCCGCAATGCCAGGGCGTATTACATTCTTGCCCGTCTCCCTTTCAAATGCGCGCAGTACGGCGTCATTCAAAAAAGTACCGCCCTGAACGACTATATTTTCGCCGAGGTCGTCGGCGCTCGCCGCGCGGATAACCTTATATATTGCGTTCTTTACTATGGATATAGAGAGGCCAGCGGAGATGTCCTCCACCGACGCGCCCTCTTTCTGAGCCTGTTTTACGGCGCTGTTCATAAACACCGTACAGCGCGAGCCGAGCTCTACGGGGTGCTTTGCAAACAGTCCGAGCTGCGAAAATTTATCTATCTCCATACCCATGGCTCGGGCGAAAGTCTGTATGAAAGAGCCGCAGCCAGAAGAGCACGCCTCGTTGAGCATTATGGAGTCTATGGCGCGGTTTTTAATTTTAAAGCACTTTATGTCCTGCCCGCCTATATCTATAATGAAATCGACATTTGGGTTGAAGTGCAGCGCAGCCTTGAAGTGCGCAACCGTCTCCACTATTCCGAAATCCGCCCTTATTGCCGCCTTTATAAGGTCCTCGCCGTAGCCTGTGACGGCACTGCCCATTATCTTTATGCGCCCCTCCGAAAGCTTGTAAATTTCTTTGAGTTTTTCAACGATAATATCCACAGGCTGGCCGTTGTTGGACTGATAGTGCGAATAAATTATGCGACAGTCGGGCGTTATAAGAATTAACTTTGTTGTGGTAGAACCGCTGTCTATGCCGAGGTAGGCTTCGCCCTCGTAGGTGGCAATGTCGGCAAAGGTTAGATCGGTGGCGCGGTGACGCTTTACAAACGCCGAATACTCCTCTTTATCCTTAAAGAGCGGCTCGCCTGTGACAACCTCGTCCGTGCCCTCAGCGTGCTCTATCGAAGAGATTATATCCTCTATCGCCATAGGCCTGACGCCCGCAGAGTGGAGCGCAGCGCCTATCGACATAAAACAGGGCGCGTCTTCGGGGAATACGGCGTTCTCCTCAGTGAGGTGAAGGGTATTTACAAAAGCGCGACGCAAGCCCTTTAAAAAGTAGAGCGGCCCGCCCAAAAAGAGCACCTTACCCTTAATTCTTCTGCCCTGAGCAAGGCCTGAGACAGTCTGGTCGACTACGGCCTGGAAGATTGAGGCGGCTATATCCTCCTTTTTTGCGCCCTGATTTATGAGCGGCTGAATATCCGACTTGGCAAACACGCCGCAGCGGGAAGCTATGGGATATATCCTTTCGGCATGCAGCGAAAGCTCGTCCATCTCCTGCACAGAGAGGTTTAAAAGAGTGGCCATCTGGTCGATAAACGCGCCGGTACCGCCTGCGCAAGAACCGTTCATGCGCTGCTCCGTGCCACCCGTTATAAAGATAATTTTTGCGTCCTCGCCGCCAAGCTCTATTGCAACGTCCGCGTCGGGATAAAAGCGGCGGATGGCGACAAACGCAGCCTGAACCTCCTGAACAAAGTTAATTCCGCTGCGCTGCGAAAGACCGAGCCCCGCACTGCCCGTTATGGAGGCGCAGAAATCGCCGCCGAACTGAGTGCGTATTTTTTCGAGCTCCTTTAAAACAGTTTCGCGCACCTGCGCAAAATGCCTTTCGTAAGACTTATACAAAACCGTACCGTCCTGCTCCAGCACCGTAACTTTGACGGTTGTAGAGCCAACGTCTATACCCATAAGTTTAGCCATAGTATTTTACCGTAAATGGCGCGCGCATAGCAGCAACGCCACGCACATAAGTGCAAGATGTGTTATTTCATTGTGCATTATAACACAACCAGACAAAATTTTCAAATTTATGAGGTATAGTTTTGTGTTAAAATTATGTGTATTGTGCCTGTAAATTTTGCCTTTTAAAAAACGTGCAGCAAAACGCAGACTGCGGTCTGCAAATTACAGCGCAAATAAGCCGCCAGACACAGCAAATTTATAGTATTGCGCCATGCTGCGCTTTATAAAAAATTCAACATACAGAAAGCACACGGCATTACAGAAAAAACGCGGGGCGCGGCAAATGCCGCGCCCCGCGCCTTTAAATTAGAAAATAGTTTTGGCCTAGAAAAAGTTATAGCCGCCTGCGTTATTAAAAAAGGCAACC
This sequence comes from Candidatus Coproplasma excrementigallinarum, assembly GCA_018714625.1. Taxonomy (GTDB): domain Bacteria; phylum Bacillota; class Clostridia; order Christensenellales; family Borkfalkiaceae; genus Coproplasma; species Coproplasma excrementigallinarum. The sequence continues at coordinate 6,356 of DVNE01000030.1, read as the reverse complement.
CTGCACTTATGCGGCTCAGCCGCCGACAACCAAATATTGCTTTCGGCTTGCCTTAAGAGCGGCGCACAATTTCTTCGGGTAAGAATAACACATGCGCGCATCAGCTCTGCGCACAAATTTCCGAGCGCAGAATTCAACCCTTTTTCAGCCGTTTTCTGCCGAGCCGCAGCTACAACCGTTTTCACAGCCGCACAAATGGCTACCGCACTCCTCACCATGCTTGCATACGCATTTTTTGCATTTGAGATATTTGTTGCGCGTAGCCATTCCCCCGCGGATATGCCGCTCCGAAAGGTTTTTTTCAAGCACTTTGCGCACCTTTTTATAGAGCACTCCATCCACCTCTTTCAGCCGCTCGGCAACGTCCTTATGCACGGTAGATTTGCTTATGCCGAACTTGTTGGCGCAGGCGCGCACCGTGGCGCCCGTCTGAAGTATATACTCCGCCTCCTTAACCACCCTTTCGGCAATATATTCCCAAGTACAGTTTTCAGGCATCTGTTCCCCCTCTTATCCGCTTAAACAGACGGCGGATTTAAGTAGCAGTATACATACTATGCCGAAAATTGTTTGAATATGACGATTTACTTTTATAGGGCGCATACTGGCGCGGCGGCTGAGAGAGTGCTGCAATAATAAATATTAGACCTTGAACACATTTAAGGATGCATCCGAATAGATAAAATTTCCGCCGCTTGAGACAACGGTCAGCGTAGTAGGTACCTGCGTTACCGTAAAGACAAGCGAAGCGGATATCTGCCCCGAACTTCCTGCGGAGTTGAAAAGCAGTTGCCCCGAGCCGCCGTTCTGTGCCTGCCCGTTAAGCGCAATTGTGACGAGATTTGTAACGGGAAAGCTGGAAGTGGATACGGGCGACACCGTTGCCGAATAGTGAGCATAGTATGTGCCCGGACTGGAGATTACTACATCCGAAGAGTTTGCCGCGTGCGATATATCTGTACCCTGCTGAAGAGAATTTCTGTCCAACACGACGGCAGAGCCGTCTGTCACGGGTGCAGAGGGAATTGAATAGGCATTGAGTGCCTGAGGCTGCGCCTCTCCCGTCGCACCTGTTGCGCCGGTTACGCCAGTCGGGCCGGTTGCACCAGTCGGGCCCGTTGCTCCAGTTGGGCCGGTTACACCAGTCGGGCCGGTTGCTCCAGTAGGGCCGGTTACTCCAGTCGGGCCGGTTACACCAGTTGCGCCGGTTACACCAGTCGGGCCGGTTGCGCCCGTCGGACCAGTTACGCCAGTTGCGCCCGTTGCTCCAGTAGGGCCCGTTGCTCCAGTAGGACCATTTGCACCAGTTGCACCCGTTACACCTATGAAGCCCGTTGCGCCAGTGGGACCAGTTACGCCAGTTGCACCCGTTGCCCCCGTCGGGCCAGTTATGCCAGTTACCCCACTTGCACCAGTGGGGCCAGTTGCGCCCGTTGCACCCGTCGGGCCAGTGGGTGCGGTGACTTATGGGATTTGTTTGTTCGTCTGCCCGCGGAAGTCCGCAGGCGCGTTCGAGATAAATTTGTAGTAGATGTGGATCTCGCGCGGCTTGTCGCCCTCCGTCTTTTCACCCACGGTGATAAATTCGATGAGCTGCAGACACATTTCTCGCGTCAGTTCCTCGCACCTTGCGTATCGTTTCAGGCGGGCTATGTACGCCTCAACTTCCGCGTCGATGCCGTCCGCTTCGGCGAGCCGCGCTTCGATCTCCGCGATCTTGCGTTCGGCGGCTTCCTTCTCCGCCTGATACTTTTCGCAAAGGCTTTTTAACACGCTCTCGGGCAAAGCTCCCAGCACCTTTTCTTCAAAGGCAGACTGAATGAGTTTATCAAGCTCTGCAAGCCTGTCTTGAAGCGACCGCAATTGCTTTTCATCGGACAGCCTATTTCGCTCGCCGCGCTTGGCGCGTTCCCGCAAAAAGCGTTCTTTCGCCGCCGCCTCGTCCAGTTCCACCTCGCCCAGTATGGCGCGGATGTCGCTCAAAACGATGCCCTCGATCTGCCTGTCGGTGATGGCGTGGGAAGTGCAGTACTTCTTGCCGACGTCGATGTAGCGGCGGCACAGATAGTAGTTGCAGACGCCCCTGCGCTGCCCGCCCGACTTGAATTTGAGCTTACAGCCGCAGTCGGCGCAAAAGAGCAAGCCCGAAAGCGGATGCACCTGGTTTCCCTTGTCTGCTCTGCCGCGCGAAACGGATGCGCGCATTGCCTGCACCTTTTCCCAAGTTGCGCGGTCGACGATCGCTTCGTGCGCGTTCTCCTTGACGACGTGTTCGCTTTCGGGAACGTTGAGCACCTTATGGTTCTTGTAGGAAAAGCGCGTCGTCAGATGCTGCGTCATTCTGCCGATGTAGGTGGGATTGCTCAGAATTTCGGAGACGGTGCGCGTCGTCCAATAGCCCAGGTTGCGTCGCACCGACTTCTTGCCGTCCAGCCGCGTGTAGTACGCCGTGGGGTTGGGGATGCCCTCGTCGGTGAGCGCGCGGGCGATCGCCCGATAAGAGCTGCCCGCAAGGCGCATATCGTAGATACGCCGCACGACGGTTGCTGCCTCCTCGTCGATGACCGCCGTGCGCTTCTCGTCCGTTCCCGCCTTATAGCCGTAAGGATAAGCCCAGTTTGTGTACTTGCCCTGCTTCCAGTTGGCTTCCAAAACGGCGCGGATCTTTTTGGAAGTATTCGCCGCATGCCATTCGTTGAACACGTTCATGATGGGCATCATATCCATGCCCGCGCTCGTTCTGTCCGCCGTGTCCACGTTGTCCGAAAGGGCGATAAAGCGGATGCCGTAGGCGGGAAAAATGTAGTCAATATACTGCCCCACCTGAATGTAATTTCTGCCGAAACGGGACAAATCTTTTACAACGATGGTATCGATCTTGCCCTCTTTGGCATCGTCCAAAAGCCGTTTGACGGCGGGGCGCTCGAAGTCGGTGCCCGACCAGCCGTCGTCGATATACTCGTCCACGACGATGCCGCCGTTTTCCTCGGCATACTTTTTGAGGATGACGCGCTGGTTTTCGATGGACATACTCTCGCCCGCCTTCTCGTCGTCGCGCGAAAGGCGCATGTAAAGAGCCGTTCTATTCAGTTGTTTTTGCTTTGACATGAAACCTCCTTTTCTGTCAAAGCCATTCGGTCAAAGTCGGCTCTATTATAGCACGACTTGCCGAAATTTTCAACGGCCCGCGGCAACTTTTTCCTGACGTTCATAGCCGCGCCTCCCGGTCGGCGCGGCGCAGGGCGAGCTCCGCCACTATTTTCCCAAGTTCCGCCTGCCCCGTAAAGTGCCGTATGATATGGTATTGTCTGCCCTCGATCTCGCATGTTGCGGCGACGCGCGGGCAGCCCGCATATTTTTCCTGTAATTGCTGCATGGTTCGTTTGATAATTCTCTCCCCCGAATAAGAATGTTGGTTGACATTTTATCTCCTTTATCATGATATGATCTTGAGTGCCTGAACGCGCATCGCTTCCCAAACGATGCGGATAGGAGTCCTTTCTTGCCGTCTGCCTTGTCTCATTGCCATCGGCATATCACTTCGGTTTCCATGTCATTTGCGCCCGTATGCCTGCAATGTGTCTGGCAGGGGAGCCGACCGCTCGCGCAACCAGACTTGCGGCCGGCCGTCATTTGATTTAACCGAAAATCAGGAACAGTATCGCAAAGGTCTGCGCAAGCAGCAGGACAGGCGTCGCCCAGAATAAAAACTTGCGGAAGCCGTGGACGAGTTTCATATCGCCGCGCTCGCGTTCGATCTCCTGCGCAGTGGCTTTGAGCTGTTCTTTTATTTCCGACAGCGTTTCGTCCACCTGTTCGAGCGCGTGGGCTTTCGTATCAGCGACTGTTTGCGTGATCTCGCTCTTTATGGTTTGACTGACTTCCGCTTTGAACTTCCGTTCGTCCTGCGCTATCTCGCGTATCTCCATGACTGCGCTCTGTACGCTTTCGCTCAACTTCTTCGCGTAATTGCCGCTGTCGCTCTTTATCTCGTTCACGCTCGCCGTCAAGCCCAAGATGAGCGTATTCTGCAAGCTCACCAAGGTGTTGCATCTCTCGTTGGATATCGCCAACGCCTCTTTGAGGAGCCCGTTCTCCGTCTGCTGCCGCCGCTCTTCGTTGATTTCCTGCAATTGTTGCAGCGAGGTAGCCGTCTGCCCCGTTTTTATGTTTGGCAATGCCATTCAATACCTCCGTCTTTGTATAGTTATCTCCGAGTTTCTGCCCTCGGATGGCTTTGCTTTTCTGCGGGTGAAGGTAGGAATAGTCTTTGTCGCTCCGAGTGATCTTCACCCCGTAATCTGCGAGATGAGAAATAAATTCTTCCTCGCCGGTAGCCAACATTTTGCCCTCTTCGATGACCTCTCTGAGTTCTTCTTTCCATGAAGTACCGCCTTTGAGGAGGATATGCCGCTCGTCCTGTGTTCGGTTGTTTTCCGACTTCTTCCGAAAATCCAATGAGGAAAAGCCGAACTGCTCGCCGATCTCGTTCGCCATATCTTTCAGCCGCGTATAATCTCCGTCGTTAAAATGCAGTTTTCTTCCCGTGATCGGGTGAACAGCGTTCACAATAATATGGGCGTGTACGGTCTGCGTGTCGGTGTGGGTGGCGATAACACACTCACAGCCTTCAAACATTTTCTCGGCGCAAACCTTTGCATACTCTTGCACCATAAAGGGGTCGGCGTGGTCGGCTCGATCGGGAGAGAGTTTGAAGTGATAATACTTTCTCTCGCCATAGTCCTTATATTTCCCGAACCGCGCCGCCGTTTGCCTGAATTGCTCGGCATAGTCCTCGTCCCCAAACAGATTTTGCGCATCCACAAACCTTGCCTTATCCGTGCGCGTTATGTAGGCGATCGCCTTCCGCGGCGTTGCCTTGCCCGCCGAACCTTTCAAAAGCGGCATTTCAGTTTTCCCCGAGCACGGAGAGCAACGTACGATATGCTCTTTTGCACTCTGCCGCGGCGGACAAAACTTTGTCCTTTTCGTCGGGATAGAAGTAGCAATTTCGCACCGCTTGATTTAGGTTGTTTCCTTGCCGTTTGAGCTCCTGCAAGATCTCTCCGCCGTTTGCGATCACGGAAACGGGCTTGTCCGTCAGGGCGCGGATCAGAAAGTCCGTTCTGCTCAATCCGCTCGTCTTTACCTTCTCATCAATGATGCGCCGTTCCCGCTCCGATACACGGAAAGAATAGGTGATGGGTCTGTTTCGTTTTACTGTTTTCTTCTCGATAGTCGCACCTCCAAAAAGTTGTTTCTTTGTTTGTAATGGGGTCTTAGGGGAAAGCATTTCCCCTAACGAGGCGCGTTGAAAACGCGGCAAGTGGCTTGCCACTTGCGTACCTCGCCATTTCGAAAATCGGCAGTCTGCTCCGCTCGTATAACATGGTCAGGAACAGATTGCTTTTGTCTTTTTTGCTTTCCGTTTTTCGCCGTATCATGGCGGTCTGATAATGCATCGATTGCTCATATCTTTCTCCCGATTTTTATTTTATCTGTTCCGCACAACGGCGGCAGATTGCTTTGAAGTGTTATGTCGTTGCATTGCTGGCCTCTCCTTATTCAACGTCCACGAAAACGTATAGTACAATTTTTGCCCTTCACTTATTAGAGAAAAAACGAACACAACGCAAGCAGCCCCATGCAAAAAGCTGTTTGTTTTCTTTGACGCAGAATAACCGATAAAAATCCCCCTCACTATAATAAGGAACTTTTTAAGCCGAATGGCGGGGTATTTTTGAAAACTTTTTCAAAAATTACTTAAAATTTTACCATTAGCCCCCGACATACATGGGGGAAATGTAAATATCCCCTCAATAGGTAGCCAAAAAAGAAGACCAAAATACAACCTATCCTCAAAAGTTTTATATGATCCTTTCAATAGGTAGCCAAGTAATAGGGCGAAAATATAAGTGGTCTCCGCAAATTTTGTCTAATTTATATATGAGCCCACACAAAGGCCCCCTCACTTAATAGCCACGAAAACGGCAAAAGTTTGGTGTCTAAATTTTAAATTTCACAAAGTTTTCATTTTAAAAGTATATCCCCCTCAATAGGGAGGCAAGTAAGAGCCTAAAAAGTTTACATCCCAACAAAAATAACCCCAAAATTTTGTACGGCATAAAAAATCCCGCAAGGCGCACATCTCTGCACACCCCGCGGGAGACCTCTCATGATAAGTAATCTGATTATTAGTTGTTCGATTCTTCCAATGAATTTTCCGCAAGCTCCACATACTCTTTGAGTTTGCGCTGCAACAGCTTTTTATCTATAAGTTTCAGCCTGTATTCCGATACCAATGTCGGCGAAAGGCTTCGGCTGAGCGCATATTCAACGACTTCGTCGTCCTTGCT
>DVNE01000029.1 GCA_018714625.1 Candidatus Coproplasma excrementigallinarum | reverse complement strand
GCGAAATCTGGTACGCCTTGGGCAGGTCGGGATAGCAGTAATTTTTTCTGTCGAGGTGGGTGACGGTATTTATAGTGCAGTGCGTGGCAAGTCCCGCGCGGATGGCGTACTCCACCACTTTTTTGTTGAGTACGGGCAGTGCGCCCGGCTGACCTATGCACACGGGGCAGCAGTGAGTGTTTGGCGCGGCGCCGAATTTTGTTGAACAGCCGCAAAAAATCTTTGTTGCCGTAGAGAGCTCTACATGCGTTTCAAAGCCTGAAACCATCTGATACTTCATAGTGCCACCTCGCTGCTTAAAGGTACGGAAACTGCCGCCTCCCTTTCAAAATAGTGCGCGCACGCAAGCGCAGTACTATCGCACATTCTGTCGGCAATTATCTGCATTCCGATGGGCAGACCGTCCTTGCTTACGCCGCACGGCAGCGAGACCGCTGGCAGGCCTGCAATATTTACGGGCACCGTGCATATATCCGCAAGGTAAGCCTGGGTGCTGTCTGAGTAGGTTTTGCCCAGATGGAAGGCCGTGGTCGGCGACGCGGGCGTTATGAGTATGTCGCACCCCGAAAACAGCTCCCTGAAGGCGGCGCGTATGCGCGAGCGTATCAGGCAGGCCTTTTTGTAGTAGGCGTCGTAATACCCGCTGGACAGCACATATGTGCCGAGCATTATTCTTCTTTTTACTTCCGCGCCGAAGCCTGTTGAGCGCGTTTTTACAATCATTTCATCTATATCGGCATAACTTTCGGCGCGGTAGCCGTAGCGTATGCCGTCGTAGCGGCCGAGATTGGAAGAGGCCTCGGCGCAGCTTATTACATAGTAGGCCGAAAGGGCCGTTTTAAGGTCGGGGAAATGTACCCTGCGTATGGTCGCTCCTCCCCGTTCAAAGAGGCATATTGCCGCCTCAATCGCGCTTTTTACCTCTTCGTCCACGCCGTCTGAAAAGAACTCCTCGGGTACGCCCACGGTGATGTTTTTTACATCGCAGGAAAGGTCTGTCGCACCAGCCTTGCCGCAGGCAGAGGTCATATCGTGTTCGTCTTTGCCGCGTATCGCGTCGTACACTATTGCGGCGTCCTCCACCGTCTGGGCAAATGGGCCAATCTGGTCGAGCGAAGAGGCATAGGCTATGAGGCCGTAGCGCGAAACCGCGCCGTAAGTCGGTTTGAACCCCACCACACCGCAGAATGAAGCGGGCTGCCTTATAGAGCCGCCTGTATCCGAGCCGAGCGCAAATGCGGCAAGCTCTGCCTTGACCGCCGCGGCCGAACCGCCCGAAGAACCGCCCGTTACGCACGCCGTGTTCACTGGATTTTTGGGCGCGCCGTAAAAGGAGCTCTCTGAAGTGGAACCCATGGCAAACTCGTCCATATTGGTCTTCCCGAGCAAAACGGCGCCCTGCGCCTTTAACTTTGACCAGACCGTCGCGTCGTAACAGGGGCGGAAATTTTCGAGTATCTTTGAACAGCAGGTAGTCGGAATGCCCGCTGTGCAGATATTGTCTTTGAGCGCGAACGGTATCCCTGCAAGGGGAGACGCGCCCTCGGCTATCCTCTTCTGCATACTATCCACCTTGGAAAGCGCCTCTTCAAAAGTGGTATATACATATGCATTGAGGAGCGGATTTACTGCTTCGATGCGGGATATATAGGCCTCAATCAGTTCTTTTACAGAAATTTTGCCGCCCTTCAGCATTGCCGAAAGACGCGAAATAACGCCGCTCATTTTACCACCCTCTTTACGGTGAAGTAACCGCGTTCGCCCTGCACATTGGAGAGGACCTCCGCCTGGGAGAGCCCCTCAACAACCTCGTCCTCGCGCAGATTTTCGTAGCCGACGCTCTCCGCACCGCTGAAGCCCTCTCGGGGGCAGGCGGTGCCCGCCTCTGCGTTTATGCCGTCGCAGAAGGCAATCATTTCGTCAAATCCGCACGCAAATTTTTTAAGTTCTTCGTCCGAAAATTCTAGCTTTGCAAGTTTTGCAAGATTTTTCAGCTCTTTTTCGCTTATTGCCATATTTTCACCTTTACTCAATTTTAATATATCGCCCGCGATTTGTAAAGCTCTGCAAATACAATTCAGCCGCCTGCGGTTTAAGGTTTTTTAATCACCTAACCCGCCCGCAAGCTTATAAAGCTTTGGCTGTTATTGTGACCGCCAGCGCAGTAAAGCCATGCCTGTCACTTCCACCCGCTCGCGCAACCAACTTTGTACGACCGAAACAATTTATGTTTATTTCATAGGCTGAAGCAAACTATTTCTGCTGACTGAGCAGTTTTTTCTATCTTAATTTAATATGCACCTCTCTTAGCTGCTTTTCAGAAACTTCGCACGGAGCGCCGCACATAAGGTCCTGCCCGGATGCACTCATAGGGAAAGCAACTACTTCGCGTATGCTCGTTTCGCCTCTCAGAAGCATAAGAATGCGCTCTATTCCGGGCGCCATCCCTGCGTGAGGGGGCGTGCCGCACTTCAATGCGGTATACAGCGCGCCGAACTTTGATTTGACCTCTTCGGCGGTGTAGCCTGCAATTTCAAATGCGCGCTCCATTACGGCGGGGTCGTTGTTGCGCACCGCGCCTGAGGACAGCTCTTCGCCGTTGCATACTATGTCGTACTGCCAGGCAAGCACGCTCAAAGGGTCGCCCTCGAGCGCCTTCAGCCCGCCCTGCGGCTTGGAAAAGGGGTTGTGCATAAAGCCTATGCCGCCCGTCTCCTCGTCTTCCTCGAACATGGGGAAGTCGTTGACATAGCAGAACCTGAAGGCATTTTTTTCAATCAGGTCGAGCCTTTCGCCCAGCTCCTGCCTTATTTTGCCCGCAAGCACGGGCGCGCGGTCGGGCGTATCGGCAATAAAGAATATGGTATCGCCCTCAGAAAGCCCCGCAAGCTCTTTCAGCTCATACTTAAGTTCTTCGGGGATATATTTATCTATCGGCCCCTTATAAGCCAAGCCCGCCGCTACTTCCAGGTAGCCGAGGCCGCCCATGCCTATCGACTTTGCATACGCCAGCATCTTTTCGTGAAAGCCCTTGCTCATCTGCGAATGAACGTTTACGGCGCGCACGGTGACCCCCTTGAAGGGTGCAAAACTGCAGCGCGAAAAGAACTCCGAAAGATCAATAATTTTTAAGGGGTTTCTTAAATCAGGCTTATCGGTGCCGTACTCCAGCATTGCCTGCGCGTACGATATGACGGGGAAAGGCAGCTCGGTAACGGCCGCATCGGGCGCAAATTTTTTAAAAGTGGAATAGAGTACTTTTTCGCCCACAGCAAACACGTCCTCCTGCGAGGCAAACGCCATTTCAAAGTCGAGCTGATAAAACTCGCCGGGCGAGCGGTCTGCACGGGAATCCTCGTCGCGGAAGCAGGGGGCAATCTGGTAGTACCTGTCTACCCCGCCCGCCATGAGCAGTTGTTTATATTGCTGAGGCGCCTGCGGCAGGGCGTAAAACTTGCCCTTGAACCTGCGCGACGGCACTATAAAATCGCGTGCGCCCTCGGGAGAAGATGCGCACAGAATGGGCGTCTGCACTTCCAGAAAGCCAAGCTCCTCCATCTGACTGCGCAAAAATGAAATGACCTTTGCGCGCAAAATCATGTTGGCCGCGACCTTGCGGTTGCGTATATCCAGGAAGCGGTATTTAAGGCGCACATCCTCCCTTGTCTCTTTGGAGGAAACAATTTCAAAGGGCAGCTTTTTTGTAACCTTGCCTAAAATTTCCACCGACCTGCAGTTGAGCTCAACCGTGCCCGTGGGTATTTTAGGGTTGTAGGTTTCTTCGTCGCGCGCCTCTATTACGCCCGTCACCGAGATGCAGTCCTCGCGTGAGATACCGCGCAGCAACTTTGTATCGCGCATTACCACCTGCGAAACGCCGTAAAAGTCGCGCAGGTCAATAAACGAAACGCCGCCGTGGTCGCGGATATTTTCCACCCAGCCGCACATCGTGTGCGTAAAACCAATCTGCGCCTCAGTAAGTTCAGCCGAGGTGATTGTGCGGTAAAAAGTACTCGATTTTTTTAAACCTTCCATGATAACTCCCCGCGGGCATAAAAAAAACTGCCCGCCTAAAATTTAATAATTTCAGGACGAACAGTATAATATGTCCGTGGTGCCACCTAAATTACCGCAAAAAATGCGGTCACTTTGCAAGATTCTTGCGGAAGACCTCCGCGACAAATCTCTGCCACTGACGCGGGCTTGCGGCCGACCCTACTCAGCCGATAGCTTTTCAGGCAGCAGCTCCGGAGTGTTATTCGCGCAGGGTGTGCCGCGGGCTTTCACCTTATCCCGCTCTCTGAAGACAGACTTTGCTGCGTTACTTCTCTCCTTCATAGCTTTTAAAATTTATTAAGTTTTTTCGGCGTAAAGAAAGTTCTGTAAATTCAGGTATGCCAATCTTCGCCGCTTTTTATAATTTTATAACAAAAAGAATAAATTTGTCAAGCGCAAAAATTAAAAATTTTTACCGAAAACGGTTTTAACGCACGACTTTTATCTTATACAATTTTATTGCGCAAAGTTTTATTGTTATAAAATGATATATATGCAAAGTTTTATTTGTATTAAAAACAAATTTTCGCAAAAATATATAATCAGTACTTATACCATATATAAGCAAAAATAATAGCTTTAATACAAATATACCGCATAATTTCAATGCAAAACGCTGAAAAATGAGCAAATTTTATTTGAGCTTGCCCTTCTGCCTGCGTATCTCTTCCACCTTTTTTTCAAAGCCTATGCCCTTGGGAACATAGTAAACTCTGTCCTTAAGCTTATCGGGCAGGTACTGCTGTTCAACATACCCTTCGGCATAGTTGTGCGGATACTTGTAATTTTTGCTCTGCGCCTTTGTTTTTGCGTCGCCGAAGGTGTTGTCCTTTAAATAGGGCGGCACTCCCTCGTCGTCGCGCACATTGCGCGCATCGTCGAGCGCGGCGTGATACGCGGCGCAGGCCGCGTTGCTCTTGGGCGCTTCACACACATACACTATCGCATTTGAAAGGGGAATAAGTCCTTCGGGATAGCCCGTCTTTTCAAGGGCATACATCGCCGAAGTGGCCACAACCATCGCCTGCGGGTCAGCCATGCCCACATCCTCGGCGGAATGTATAACCAGTCTGCGAGCAACGGTCATCGGGTCACAACCGCCCTCTATAAGCCGCATGGCGTAATAGAGCGCCGCGTTGGAATCGCTCCCCCTCAGCGATTTGCAGAATGCGGAAAGGTAATCGTAATATTCGTCCTCGCTGTAAGATAAGGCCTTGCGCTGAATGGACTGCTCCGCGTCCTTAAGCGTGACCTTTACAGTGCCGTCCTCTGCGGGCGGGGTGGTTATTACCGCAAGCTCGAGCGCGTTGTACGCCGCGCGCAGGTCGCCTCCGGCCATACGCGCAATATGGTCTATGGCGGCGTCCTCCACAACCGCCTTATATTCGCCAAGCCCCTTGCGCCTGTCCTTAAGAGCTTTAAAAAGCGCGCCCTTAATATCCTCTTCTGAAAGGTGTTTGAATTCAAATACCCGACAGCGCGAAACTATGGCGGGCGTCATAGAGGAATAGGGATTTTCGGTAGTTGAGCCTATAAATATAATTGTGCCCTGCTCGATTGAGGGGAGAAGGCTGTCCAGCTGAGTTTTATTGAAGCGGTGGCACTCGTCCAGCATAAGGTAGGTGCGCTTGCCGTACATTTTAAGGTTATTTTTTGCCTGCTCCACCGCCTTTTTTACATCGGCGACGCCCGCCTGAACGGCATTGAGTTTTATAAATTCGCCGTGCGTGGTGGAGGCGATTATGTGCGCGAGCGTAGTTTTTCCCGTACCGGGAGGCCCCCAGAATATGCAGCTTCCAAGTCTGTCTGAAGCAATGGCGCGGCGCAGAAGACTGCCCTCCGCCACGATATGCCGCTGGCCTATAAACTCGTTGATGTTATTTGCACGCATGCGCTCTGCGAGCGGTTTTGCCTGCTCTTCGTTATTATTAAAATCAAACAAATCCATATTATTTTTTTAAAGTCTTTTTGTTTAGTTTAAAAGGTGTATTTTAATTCTGAAAATTTAATTTATGTAACAGCGGTTTTAAATGTAACGGCCGCAATGTAACATACGCAAATGTAACGGCGGCGCAATGCGCCGCCTTGTATCTTTTATATCACAAAATTTTATATACTGAACAAAGCAAATAACAATCACGTCCCGCCCGCAAAAGCCGCAGACAAAAATTTGCAACAACGCCCCGCCGCAAAAAAATGCAGACAACCGAAGCCACACTCTGCAATCAACACCACACGGCGGAAAAAATTGCAACAACTTTACCACACGCCCGCATAGTACGCAAGCAGAAATCCGCAGCGCCACACGCGGTAATGGCGGCAACAGCAACCGCTCAAACACACTCCTGACCAAAGCCGTACTCCCGCCAAAAACAATACCGCAAGTCTTAAATAATATGTAAAAATATTGAAGATAAGCGGCGTCAGTCCTCTATGAGCGCACGAATGGCGTCTATGTTGTCCTTGCCGAGTTTATATCCATCCTCATACGCCTTGTCAAGATTTTTCACCGCAAACTGCGTAACGCCCTCCATTTCGGGCTCAAGCAACAAGTCGCAGGGATAGTCGGCCTCTGCCCTCTGTCTGCGCACCAGCTCGTTATCGAGAATATTGAACACGCGCACAAGCATAGAAATGAGGTTTGGAATTTTATCTACGGGGTAGGAGGTATTCTTTATGGCGTCTACGGCGACAACCACATCCGCACCCAGCTCCTTTGTTTCCCGCACTGGCACGCGGCAGAGTATACCGCCATCTATAAGCAGCATGTCTTCGTGCTCTACGGGGCGGAAAACGCCAGGTATGCAGGCCGAAGCCTGTATGCCTTTGGCAAGACTGCCCTCTCTGAAAATATAGAGCTTTTGCGAATAGAGGTCAACCGCCGTGCAAGTGAACGGAATTTTTAGGTCTGAAAACTGCACGTCGCCCACGTGCTTCAAAAACAACTTCTGAAGCTTTTTGCTCCTCAGAAGCGAAAGCCTGGTGAACGGCATTGCGTCTATGTCCACAATGTCCATAGTCTTTAAGCTGAGAACAATGTCGCGTATCTTGTCTATCGGCATGCCCGAGGCATAACAGCCGCCGACCACGGCGCCCATAGACGTACCCGAAATGCAGTAGGGCTTTATGCCCTCCTCCTCGAGCGCCTTTAAAAAACCGATGTGTACAACTCCGCGCGCTCCGCCTCCGCCAAGCGCCAGTCCTAACTTTTTACTCATATTTTACCCCTCTGTATAATAGTCTTTAGTGTGGAATATTCTATGTCTTTCAGTCCGCGCAGAGTGCCGCGCGGGAGAACCAAACGCAGGTTCAGTTCAAAAAAAATTTTGCATAACGCAGCGTACGCGCTGCTAACTATGGTACTTATTGCCTTTACGGTTGCGCTTATAGCACGCCCCGAAAGGTACATTGCCCGCTGTGCCGAAGGAATAGCTCTGTGGGCGCAGTGCGTTCTGCCGTCGCTGTTTCCGTTTATGGTGGTATGCGCCATTCTTATAAACAGCGGAATTGCCGCGCGCGCGGGCGCGCCCTTTAAAAGAGTGTGCGGAGTGCTTAAACTCCCGCCCTGCGCAGGCGTGTGCTTTATTATGGGCGCAACATCCGGCTACCCCGCAGGCAGCAGGGCGATAAGCCAGTTTTACAGCGCGGGCGCGCTCGATAAAAGAGGAAGCTTCAAACTCGCCTGCCTATGCACGGCCTGCGGCCCGATATTCCTTATTGGAACGGTGGGCGAGGCAATGTTTTCCAGCCCGCAGGCGGGCAGTCTGCTGCTGATTGCGCACTTAATTTCCGTGGCAATCCCCGCAATGATAATTTCCCTTGCAATGCCTCGGTGCGGCGGAATGTTGCTTCCACCCCAACAAAACAAAAACGCATTGCAGGAAAGTTTTTACGGCGCACTTACCGCCGCGCTCACGGCGGGCGCTTTTATTGCATTTTTTTATACGGCAGCGCAGATGGCGCAGGATTATTATATTCTGTACCCCGTCGAAAAGCTGCTCGGACTGATTTTTGGCGAGGAGCAGGCTGCGGCTGCAGCCTCGGGGCTTATAGAGATGACGGGCGGCTGTGCCGCCCTTGCAAAGAGCGGAGGCGAATTTTCCCTGCCGCTTGCAGGATTTTGCGTAACATTCGGGGGCGCGTGCGTGCTTGCACAGCAGCTTGCCTACCTTAAAGCCTGCGGCGTCCGCGCCCTGCCATTTATTGCCGTCAAGTTTTTGCAGGGCATTATATGCTTTTTTATACTGCTGATAGCCACATAACAAATTTTATTTTTGTCGCAGCCGACTTACATTCAGGCCGCGGTAAATTTGTATTCAACATCAGCAAGCTATTATGCCTGCCGCAGCAAGCCACAGCAGACCGATTACCGCAGCCGATATAAAACGGCCGCACATATGCCGCAACTAATATGCGCCCAGCACTCTGAACGAGCTTGCCTCGGCGGCGAGCGCCGCAAGCGCGTCCTTTACATTTTTTTCGCTGTAATCGCCCTCTATCTCAATAAAAAACCTGTATTCTCCCACTCTGTCCTTGAGTGGACGCGACTCTATCTTGGTCATATTCAGATTAAAATCGTAAATCCTCTGCAATATACCGACGAGCGCGCCGGGAACATGGTTACAAATAAGCGTAATAAATACCTTCCGGCTCTTAAAGTCGGGCGAAAGTCCGCCTTTTTTTACAAGCAGAAAGTGTGTAAAGTTATTTTTTTCGTCAGATATGCACTCTGCCGAGGCGACGAGCCCCTCGCGAGTACACTGCGCGCCCGCTATTGCGCCGTCGGTAGGCAGCTTTATGCAGGACAGCGCCGCCGCCGTTGAATTTTCGGCTATGAGTTGCGCTGAAGGATAGTTTCTGTTCAAAAAATCAGCGCACTGGTCAAGCGCCTGCCTGTGCGAATATATTCTGTCAATCTTTTTAAGGTCTGCCCCCTCAAGAGTGAACAGTCTGTGGTCTATGCGCAGCGTATATTCGCGCACGGCCACCAGTTGAGAGTGCTTTGCCAGCAAATCGAGGTTCTGCAATACCCCGCCGTTTATTGTGTTTTCTATGGGCAGAACGGCCGCGTCGGCCTCGCCGCAGAGCAGGGCATTCACCGCCGAACAGAAAGTTACGCACGGAATAAGGCTTGCCCCGCGGCACATATTGCCCGCAGCAAGGTATGTATAGCTGCCCTCAGGGCCCAAACAACTCACTCTTTCTGCCATACGTTCCTCCGTTCCGCCGCCAATGCGGTCAAAAAAGATTTAAAAAACTTTTGCAGTGCAGCCTTAAATGACCTGAGCTCAGGTCTAAAGCACTGCCGCACATAATTTACTAAACTTTAGAGGCAATATCGCAGAGCAACCTTTCGGTATCCTCCCAACCGAGGCAGGGGTCGGTTATGGACTTGCCGTATACGACGTCCTCCTTCTGGTTGCCCTCCTCTATAAAGCTCTCTATCATAAAGCCCTTTACAATCTTTTTGAAGTCTTTATCGTATATTCTGTTCTGCATTACCTCTTCGCATATGCGTATCTGCTGTTTGAACTTTTTACCGCTGTTGGAATGATTGGCGTCTATAATTATGGCAGGGTTTTTGAGCTCAGATTTTGCATAGCCTTCGGCAACCTGCATTACAAATTCGTAGTGGAAATTGGGGATATCGTTGCCGTAGCTGTCCACCGCGCCGCGCAGTATGGCGTGAGCAAGCGGGTTGCCGCTCGTCTTTACCTGCCAGCCGTTGAGCTTGAATACCTGACCGCTCTGTGCGGCATAGATTGAGTTGAGCATTACAAGTATGCTGCCGCTCATGGGGTTCTTTATGCCTACGGGGCCGTCTATTCCGCTGGCCACCATTCTGTGGAGCTGATTTTCCGAGGAACGCGCGCCCACCGCTACATAGGAGAGCATATCGTCGAGGTAATCGTAGTTGGAGGGATAGAGCATCTCGTCCGCGGCGGAGAGGCCGCTCGCCTCCATTGCGTCTATGTTGAGGCGGCGTATGGTGAGTATGCCGTTCAAAATATCCTCGCCCTTAGTGGGGTCAGGCTGGGAGAACATTCCCTTATACCCGACGCCCTTGGTGCGCGGCTTGTTGGTGTATATTCTGGGGACGAGCACAAGCTTGTCCTTTACCTTTTCGTTCAGTCTGCCAAGGCGCTCGACATAGTCGATTACGGGTGCAGGCTCGTGCGCGGAACACGGCCCTACAATCACCACAAGTTTATCGCTTTTGCCAGTTATAACGTCGGTTATAAGCGCGTCGCGCGCGGCCTTTACCTTTTTCAGGCTTTCAGGCATAGGCACCATCTCTTTTATTTCTTCAGGTTCAGGTATCTTTATCTGCTTTTCAAACATCTTTCTTCTCCTCTGCCATCTCCAGAAAATCGGCAAGAATTTCTTGAGGAACATAGTCGAACAGCTCCTTGCCGAATTTTACCGAATTTTTCACGAGCGACGAACTCACCTGAAGAATGTTCTGCTCGGCGGGAATGTATATCTCCACCAGCTCGGGCATCAGCTTTTTGCTCGCATAATAATCGATAGTTTCGTAGTCAAAATCCACGCCGTTGCGCACACCGCGCACGTAAAAAACGGTATTTTCCCTCTTTAAGAGGTCGACTGCTGCGCCCTCGAAGATTACTACCCGCACTTTGGGATTTCCGCAGAACAGCTTTGTAAGCAAATACGCCCTCTGCTCTTCAGAGAGCATCGGCCGCTTTGCGGTGTTGACCATGACGGCTATGACTACTTCGTCAAATATTTTAAGGCAGGCCTCCACCACGGCCTTATGCCCCGTTGTAGGCGGGTCGAAAGAGCCCGCAAAAACACATTTTTTCATACTGAATTTATTATCAAATCTAAAAGAGCGGCATATATGCCTTAACTAAGGGCTTGTTCGCCCTTTTTGACCGCCTTTTAAGGCTGTAAAAAAGCAAACAGTATACAATATTTACTCTGCACAGACCGTCTGCCTGCAGGCAGGTTAGCCACAATATCAGTCGGTCTGATTATCGACCTGAAACCAGCCTTTAAAAAACCGACTGCGCGGACGCAAGTTTTATAAATATCAGTCTGCTCTGTCTGTGGTAAAAAAGCTTAAATAAGCCTTGCCGTACTTTCTAACATCGTACATGGAGAGCCCCGTAACAACGCCGTCGAAGGGACGGTCGCGCTCGAACACCATAGTGCCGTCGGCCTTTAAAAGCCTTGCGTCGGCAATC
Organism: Candidatus Coproplasma excrementigallinarum; assembly: GCA_018714625.1. Classification (GTDB taxonomy): domain Bacteria; phylum Bacillota; class Clostridia; order Christensenellales; family Borkfalkiaceae; genus Coproplasma; species Coproplasma excrementigallinarum. The sequence continues at coordinate 4,509 of DVNE01000029.1, read as the reverse complement.
TCGCGCACGGCCTGCTCGCCTATCGGCAGAGCGTAGGGCGGGTCTATGAAGATTATATCGAACGGCTCGCGGGCGGCGGCCAGGCACACCCGCCAATCGGCAGTGGAAACGGCAAAATTTTCGCCGCGCAGACGGGCGAGATTTTTGTTTAAAACGGCTATACTTGCGGGGGAAATATCGTTGAACTGCACAAATGACGCCCCGCGTGAAAGGCATTCTATGCCCAGACTGCCGCTGCCGCAGAACAAATCGAGCACGCGCGCGCCCGCTATCTTGAACGAAAGAATATTAAAAAGGCTTACCTTTGCCCTGTCTGAAGTTGGGCGTATATCCTTGCCATGAAACTGTGCCAGGTTCAGCCCTCTGTATTTACCGCTGATTACCCTCATAGCTTGCTCCTTAAAAATATGTATGCGCCATAAAATTGCGCCAGGTTAAAAGCGGTATATACCCCTTTCGCAGACAAAACTGTCCAGCGGCTCGTCCCACTCGTCCTCTGTAAACTCGTCGGTGAGCTGAAAAAAGTAGCCAAGCCCCACCTTAAGAATGTCTGTCTGCTTTAAAAATCTGTCGTAATAGCCGCCGCCATAGCCAAGGCGATAGCCGCGGCTGTTTATGGCAAGCAGCGGCACAACGGCCACTTCTATTCTGCCAAAATAAGGCTCTCCCGTCGGCTCTTCAATGCCGTAAGCGCCCTTTTTAAACGCGCCGTAGGGCACGGCCACAATATTTTTTCCCTCTACGCGCGGCAGATATACCGACTTGCCCATATCAAGCAGTTGCGCTGTTATTTTATGTGTATCGGCCTCGTCGCCGAAGCTGTTATATATAAAAAAACTGCCGTATTTACCGTACTCGCTTAAAAAGGCGGAGGCCATAAGGCCGTTGCACTCATTACGCATACTGCCCTCAAAAAGGCGGCGCGCCTGTCTGAACTTTGTTCTGAGTTCCTTTTTCATATGCATTAATTGCGGCATATTGCCGCGTGTTTTATGTAAATCAAAGCACTTTGTACACTTTTAATTATAGTTTTTCAGCTTATTTGCCGAGCAGATTTTACCTTTAAGCCTATTTACTGCGCATTTCTATTCTAATCGTCAAAACTTTTTGCCGCACCTATGGCTCGCGGCGTTTAAACCGCCTAAAATTCAGACGAAATAAATTCTGTGAGTGCGCCGAGTGACTGAACACAGCACCTCGTAGCTGATTGTTCGGCACTTTTCTGCATACTCGTCGGCATCGACAAACACGGGCATAAGGTCTGAGCGCTCTTCAGATACAAAACTGTCCATACACAGATTGCCTATACCCAGAGGCGAAGTCCTGAAAAAACCTTCGGCATAGCCGAGGCGGTACGTGCTTAAAAGGCCATAGTTTCTGTCTGCGCAGGCATAGCCAACTCCGCCGCCGATAAAAGGCGCAGTCTGTATGCGGCGGGCGTACACTTTCAGCGCGGGCAGCAGCCCCTCGCGTGAGAAGCCCTGCGGTGCATAGCCATAGAGGGCAATACCCGGGCGGACGGCGTCAAACAAAAATTTACCGCCGATAAGCGCGCCTGCACTTGCCGAAAGATGGCAAATGGCGCGGGGATATGCCGCTTTTACCAGCTCTGTCGCCTGCAAAAACAGTGCGTACTGCCCCTCCCTTGCCTCTTCGTCTGCGGGGCAATAGAGGTGACTGTAAGCACCCGTCACATTCGCGCCGCACTCCTTTGCCGCGCGCAAAACTCCTGGGAGCGCGCCGAGGTTGCAACCGTAGCGGTTCATGCCGCTATTCACCTTAATGTGGCAGGGAATACCCACGCAGAGGCGGGCGCTCTCCTCACTGTTGACAGTTGCCGTAAGGCCGTAAAACCTTGCCGCATCGGCGTCCTCGCGGCTGATGAGCGGCGTAAAAACGAGTATGGGCTTTGTTACGCCTGCAATGCGCAGCGCCGCACCCTCCTCGGTTATGGCTACGCAAAAGCCGTCCACCATATCCTGAATGTGCAGGCTGACCCGCTCGGCGCCGTGGCCGTAGGCGTCCGCCTTTACAACGGCAAAGAGCTTAGCCCCCGCCGTGCGTGACCTGATAAAATTTACATTGTGCGCTATTGCACCGAGGTCGATATAAGAAATTGTATTCTGCATTCATACATCATATTCAGAATGCACCGCGCATGGTTACAAGTTGCCATAAATCCGCTCCGCAGATTAAATTTATTGACTTACACTCCGCGCCGCTGCTTTTCAAAACAGCGGCAGAATACAACATACCTTTATTTTAGCACAAAACGATATGTTTTGCAATCGTTTGAGTAAAGACGGCAGTTTTTTGTGTAAAAACGGGTCACCTGCCACAAAATTATGCAGCGCAGCCGCATAAAAGTATGCCGTCTTTCGGCATAGACGCACAATTTGCGGCCATGCCAAGCATAAACAATGCACCTGCGCACAAACTGAACCTCAAAATTTGCACCCCAGCTCAAAAACGCATTTTACAGTATGACGGGCATAGTGCACAATTTACTCACGCACAGCCGTAAAACAGCGCAATTTATTATATGCGCCCAGACAGATAGTGCATATGGCAATTTTTAAAAATCAGGCCTGAAAAAACAAAAATCCGTAAAGCGCATAAGCGTTTTACGGAGAGCAATTCAAGGTTTTGCGGAATAAAAAAATCCGCCTGTGCCGTGATATGAAAAAGTATTAACCCGGTTCTCCCAGGTGGGTGCGGCGAAGCGGAACATCAGACTTTCCGAATTTTCAGACCTTGCCTATTCCCGCGAACATACCGCTCCCGAATAGTGCTTTGTGGATTACGAATTTCCCATACCACGAACACCGCAGACTTTAAATATATTATAGCAACAGCTTAAAACAATTGCAACTGTTAGCGCATAGAAAAATTATACATTTCCGCAGGCAGCTTTTTTTGCCTGAGCCCTACGTGCGCAAGCAAAGCGCCCTCACCGCGCAGATAAAGCGCCACCGCGCAGGCAAGGCGCGTAAATAAAGTAAGGCTACATCAATCAACACCGCCGTTCAATGCGCCGCGCGTGCAATTTAATATACCAAGCCTGCCGAGAAACGCTTGCTTTTTAAAGCAAAAAGCTTTAAAATTAAATAGAAATTTAACTTGCGAGGTTAACTATGGAATACATGACAGGCGTTTTGAACGACGGCACCACCCCCTATTCCGCTTTCAGAGAAAACGAGGGCAAGGTGGTAAGCATCAAGGGCGCCATTCACAATATCAGGGATATGAGCGACTTTGCCTTCATAATCCTGCGCACCGCGCGCGAACTTATACAGTGCGTATATTCGCCCGAATTTTCCGATTACAGACTTACAGAAAACGTCGTAGAGCAGGCCTCTGCAAAGATTACCGGTAAGGTGGTCAAGAGCCAGACGCGCGACGGCAGCGAAAGGTACGAGTTGCAGATACACAACATAGAAATTTTATCCGTACCCGCAGCCATTCCGCCCGTAGTAATAAACAAAAAGCAGGTAAACTGCGACCTCAACGTAGACCTCGACTTCCGTCCCGTAACGCTGCGCAACCCCAAGGAGCGTGCGGTATTCAAAATCCAGGAGGGCATACAGCGCGGCTTCCGCGAGCACCTCATGAACAACGGCTTTACCGAGATACACACGCCCAAAATCAACTTTGCGGGCGCAGAGGGCGGCACAAACGTGTTCAAACTCGACTACTTCGGCAAGACGGTGTTCCTTGCGCAGAGCCCCCAGCTCTACAAGCAGGCGCTCGTGCCCGTATACGAGAGGGTATTTGAAGTTGGACCCGTTTTCCGCGCCGAGCACCACGATACGAGCAGACACCTCAACGAATACATCTCCATGGACTTTGAAATGGGCTTTATAGACAGCTTTACCGACATAATGGAGATGGAGACGGGCGTCCTCAAATATATAATGGATTTGTTAAAGCGCGAGTACGCGCCCGAAATAGAGCTTTTAAAGGCAGACATTCCCGTAGTGGACAAGATACCCTGCATCCGCTTCAAGGACGCAAAGGAAATGTGCGTTAAAAAGCTCAAGAACATAACCGATATGAAGGACTTTGAGCCCGAGGAAGAGGCATTTTTGGGCAAATGGGCAAAACAGCAGTACGGCAGCGACTTCCTGTTTGTAACCCACTACCTTTCTAAAAAGCGCCCCTTCTACACGATGGACGACCCCGAAGACCCCGAAGTTACCCTTTCGTTCGACCTGTTGTTCCGCGGCATAGAGATAACGAGCGGCGGACAGAGAATACACGACTACAATATGCAGGTAGAAAAGATGAAGCGCCTTGGAATGAACCCCGAGGAGTTTGAAACCTACCTTATGCTGCACAAGTACGGCGCACCCCCTCACGGCGGCCTCGGCCTCGGACTTGAAAGGCTTACCATGCACCTGCTCGGATTTAAGAATGTGCGCTATGCGGCAATGTTCCCCCGCGACATCAACCGCGTAACCCCGTAACCTATTCAGTCATTCAGCTTATTTAAGGCAAAATTTTATTTAA
>DVNE01000028.1 GCA_018714625.1 Candidatus Coproplasma excrementigallinarum | reverse complement strand
CCGCCGCGGAATTTGTTAAACAAATTCCGCGGCGGCACTTTTCAACTTAAAATCCGCCATCAGCTTGCGCCTGATGGAATACAATTTGCGCCTCATTTATGGTAAAAATGCCCAAATAATGCTATACTCACAAATGAATTTTAACAAAAGGGGGATTTTTATGTTACGTAAATTGTTAGCTTTCGGCGCCATTGCTGCGCTTGCCGTCGTCTTTGCCGTTCCAGGTTGTACTTCGGGCGAGACTGAAAAAAAGCCTGAAAACGAGGATACCGGCAAGGTAACGCATACCGAGACCTACACTACGATAGAAAAGACTATCGAAAACGAGGCGCGCGGCTGGGAGTTCAAGGGCATAGAGGTGCTGCCCGCCGACTACGAGGAGGGCGATAAAATACCCACCGTAATACTCGTTCACGGCGGCACATCCACCGAACAGAGCCTTTTGCCCATAGCAAAAAAACTGGCTGAAAAGGGTATTGCAGGCTATACTTTTGCCTGCCACGGCGCTCTGCCCGGCACCGACCTCTATTCTTCGCACTATACCTCGCGCATAAGCGACCTCGAGGCGGCGATAGCCTACATAAACACGCGCGACTATGTTGATAAAGATAAGATGTATCTGCTTGGCGAAAGCTACGGCGGAATAGTCGTATCGTTCGACATAGTGCGTCACGCCAATGATTACGACGGACTTATTCTTGTATCTACCGGTATTACAGACGATATACTTACAGAAGAGGGCAAGCAGGGCTACCTCGCTGAATACGACCCCGAAGACCCATGGGAGTACATAAAGGGATATTCGGGCGATATAGTCGGCATATGCGGCAACGAAGATACGAACGCGCTCGCCAATATGGAGGGTCAGATGGCGGTGTATAAGGAGCGCGAAGGCGCAGGCCGCTCGGATATGTATGTGGTAGACGGCGGTCACGGCTTTTCAAGCTTTACGGCAGAGGCGCAGGATACAGCAATAGATTATATGTGTGAAATAATCCTCGATTAAAGTCTGCGACATTTTTCTGTGGCGCATGATGTGTATAATAGTCCTTATAAGGCGCGGGCAGGACATATTGTCCTGCCCGCGCTCTTTAGAAATATATGGCGGCTTGTGCGCTTCAAAAACTGCTTTTTTCAGCGGCTTAAATTTTCGCAAAATACAAAAAGAGTGCCATATATGTGCCATTGAACGAGGGGTTGCCCGTCGTAAAGCGTATTTTGGGCGGCATATAAAAAAATCAGGGGGCAACGCTCCGCCAGGGCAACGGATAAAAGGGGTGTAAAAAATTATAAAAATTTCTCGTGCTATCACGATAAAATGAGTTGACAAACCCGCCGCAATACAATATAATACTTACGCAAAATAGAAATGCCGCAGACAGCAGGCGCGTTCAATCGCTCAATTTCCTGCCGAGGTGTTAAGGTTTAAAAAGATTATCCGAAAGAATTACTCTTTTTTATGTCCTTTGCGCCGCGCGGCGTAAAGGCTTTTTTAATTCTTAAAGGAGGTACAAAGATTGTCAGCTAATTTCGAAGCCAAGAAGCTGGTTGTCGAAGAGATAACCTCTAAAATCAAGGCGTCAAAAGCCGTTGTGTTTGTAGACTACAACAAGCTGACCGTTGCAGAAGTTTCTGAACTCAGAAACAAGTGCAGGGAAGCAGGTTGCGAATACAAAGTTTACAAAAACACGCTCGTAAGAAAGGCTTTCAACGATTTGGGCTATACCCAGTTCGACGAAACCCTGAACGGCCCCACGGCAATAGCTTTCAGCGCGGACGAAGTTACCGCGGCCAAGCTCATGTCTAAGGCGGCAAAGGATTACGATACAAAAATCGTTGTAAAGTGCGGCTTTGTAGACAACGCTTATGTTGACAAGAAGGGTGTGGAGGCCTTAGCTACCATGCCTTCCAGGGAAGAGCTCGTTGCAAAAATGCTCGGCTCTATGCAGGCGCCTCTTGCAAACTTCGCAGGTGTGCTTAATAACCTCGTATCGGGTATCGTTCGCGTACTTGCAAGGGTTGCAGAGCAGAAGGCGTAACACTTTCCGCCACGGCGGAAGAACAACGGCCGCTACCCTGCCGCAAACGGGTGGGCGTTCCCTCGCCTGAAAAAGGGAAAATAATTATCAATAAAAAAATCGGAGGATATTTAAAATGGCAGATATCAATAAGTTTATAGACGAAATCAGCAACATGACCGTTCTTGAACTCAACGAGCTTGTAAAGGCACTTGAAGAGAAGTTCGGCGTATCCGCAGCCGCTCCCGTAGCAGTTGCAGCAGCACCCGCAGCAGGCGCAGCAGCAGCCGCTCCCGCAGCTGAAGATAAGACCGAGTTCAACGTAGTTCTTAAGGACGTAGGCGCTAAGAAGATCGACGTTATCAAGGTTGTACGTGCATTCACCGGTCTTGGCCTTGTAGAAGCTAAGGCAGCTGTTGAAAAGGGTGGCGTGCTTAAGGAAAATGTTGCCAAGGAAGAGGCTGAAAAGATCGTTGCAGACCTCAAGGCAGCAGGCGCAACCGCAGCTATGGAATAATTTAAGAATTAAAAAGCAAAAATTCGGGCGGGTTTTCAACCCGTCCGTTTTTTTATGTGACAGTGCTGCAGACCGCTTTATAAGCGGTAAAACGGGTGAAAAGGCAGCAAAAAGCATAAAAATTTCGGAAATTTGGTGGAGAAGCAGTGAAATTTATTCGCCACGCTTTAAATTGCTTGACTGCCCTGCCAAAATTAAGTAAAATACAATAGTATCAGCTTATACAGCCGTATGGGCTTCAGTCCGCGGCTGGTAGTAAAAATCACGATAAGCAAATTTAAAAAGGTTAACCTTTTAAGGCGGCAGTTATGTCATTCAAAAAATTCAGACGCGCCATTTGCGGCGTAGCTCTGGCGGCGGCAGTAGGCACGGCAGCGGCGCTTTCGGGCTGCACCATAGAAACTTCTCACCCCGGCGCAGAGGTAACAATACAGTTCAACGGCGAAACCTATGTTCTGGAATACACCCTTTACAGAAATATGTATCCCCAGACCGTTCGCCACTTTATGGAGCTTGCCGAGGCAGGTTTCTACGATAATACAATCATTCACGACTATACCAGCAACGATTGGTATGGCGGCGGTTATGCCTACGGCGAAGAGTATTCCACCTATTATGCCGATAACGCAATGGACGACTACCTCAACGACGAGGCGTATTATAAGGAAGACGACTATATGTCGCTTTTCAACGGCGGCAAGCTCACGCCTACGGTATATACAGGTTACGCTCTGGATGATGAGGGCAACCTCATTGCCGACGAGGCAACGGCATACCCTACTCTTATCGGCGAATTTTCCGATAATGACCACACGGTTGAAAACGGCCAGCGCGGTGCGGAGTTCGGCGCTTTAAAGATGTACTATACCGATAAGGTTATAAACAACATAGCCGAGGCGCACGTATTCGTAAAGACGGGCAGCGGCCAGCTTCTCGAGCACGACTACGCCGATAACTGCGCAACCAGTCTGTTTGCCCTTCAGGTAAGTTCGGGCACATCACTCACCAACTCCAAGTATGCAACCTTTGCGTACCTTGCAGACGAGCAGTCTGAAGACGTACTCAATGACCTCCTGGACGCCATTGAAACTTATATCGACGACGAGTATAATGGTACAGAGGCTGACTTTGTCACCGATGTGGGCGCTGAGGTGGACAGATATGAAGAGATTGCCGAGCAGGCTACTTCGGTATCCTACAGCGTGACATCTATGCCTATAATTATAAAGACGGTTAAAATAACCAAGTATTGATTTTAAAAAATGTATATTGTACGGGCGGACGCCATTCGGCGTCCGCCCGTTTTTTGTGCTTTAAGCACTATTAATCAGACCTTGTCGTTAAACTTTGCGTTTTTTCGTCCGTAACCGGGTTTTGCGCTGTGCTCTTTATGGGTATATGCCGCGCATATAATGTGGCAAAAATTATCTGTGCGCCGAGCAATAAATGCTTTTTCCGCACAACAGGCTAATCTGTAGGGTAAATATTGTCTGCCCTGCCTTCGGAAAATCGGACGGCAAAATATTTTACTTCAAAAAGTCCCTCGGCGCGGCGGTATATAAGTCCCGCACAGTTGTTTGCTATGTCTTTGTGCCGCTCGCAAAAAAGTTCGGTCGGCGGTACTACGCCCAAAAAGTTGCCGAGGTACTCCTTAAGTTCGCCGGCCCTCGGGGATAATTCGTCGCTCAGGTATTTTGTGCAGTCGCAGCCGTACATCACGCCCTCAAAGAGTGCAAAGTGCGCCATCTTTTCGGGTACGGCACGCCGTTCGCGCGCCGTAATGCGTTCGGGAACAAACGCCTGCCCGTCAAAAATATAGCGTCCCTCCGTAACTATGTCGGCGCAGCTCTTCTCCTCGCGCAGAACGGCAAGTGCGTCGCCGTATTCAAAGCTGCCCTCGCCCAGAAAGACCTGCCTTCCGCAGTCGAAAATTGACAGAGCGCCCTCCGCGACGGCCGCGGCAAAAGTTTTTCCGCCTACAACAATCTCGCGCACTTCGGCTCGGTCAAAGTTTTTTGAAAGCTTTACAAGCCCTGCGCCTCCGCCGCACAGCTCTCTGCCCTCAAAGCAGGCATATATGCCGCCGAATTCAAAGATTGTAAGCAATCCGCCGCCCGCCTCCCCCTGCGCAATGACCTCTATTTCACCGCCCTTGCGCGCAAAATTTTTTAAGTATATCAGCCGCTCGTCGCCCAGTACGTATGTGTCGGCAAAGGGGTGGCCGCATTCAAAAAATTTTTCGTCAATAAAAAAATTTACGGGCAGGGAGTTGTCGTGCGGAATAATCTCCGTAAGTGCGCCCCGCCGCATATCTATTTCGGCATACCGTTCAAAAAGGTCTATCGTTCCAGCATATTGCCCGTCCAATTTAAGCGCGGCGGGCTGCGCCGATAAAAAATATATCCGCATATATCCCCCATAAATCACAAAATATACTCTGCGCGCCCGACTGTTTTTCTGTAAAAAAAGGCCTTTGGCGCTGCCGATATAAACTGCCAGTATAATTTAATGTATTAACTCCGCAAATTATGTCAATACACATTGTAAAAGTGCCGCTATGCGGCGGGAGGTAATATAGATGAACAAAATAAACGGATATACCGAAGACGAAGCAAAGGCGTTCGTGCAATACATCTATGCGGGCAAGCGCGCAGGGAGAACGCTCTCATCTCTGTTTGAAGGCTACGCAAAGAAGTCGGGCAGGGCCAAGGGCAGCGTGCGCAATTACTACTATGCGCTGCTGCGCAGTTCGGGCAACAAAGAGGTAAAAAAGTTGCTCAGGGGTACGGGGCTTAAGGCAGGCCACATTGCCGCCTTCACCGACGAGGAGACCGACAGGGTGCTGCGTGCCATTCTGACTGAAAAGAGCAAGGGCGTATCCGTCCGCCGCGCCGTTTTAAATCTTTCGGGCGGGGACGACAAGCTCATGCTCCGCTACCAGAACAAGTACCGCAATGTGCTGCAGCGCCAGCCCGAGCGTATCTCGCAGCTTATGAAGGAGTGCGGCATAGAGGGGGAGGACGCGCGCAAGCGCGTGGAAAAGGAGATAGACGGCCTCTATGAAAGGCTTGCCTCGTCGCTCCGCAGCGAAAACGCGCGCCTTCAGTCCCTTGTAAAGCGGCTCACCGACGAAAACGCATTGCTGAAACTTCAAGTAAAAAATTTACAGTAATATACTTTAATTTATCTTCACATACTGTTTTCAAAGGGCAAAGATTGCCGCATATATGCGTGTCAATTTAAGGCATATGCGCGCGCACTTAAAAATTTGCGCCCTTTAAAGGAGTAGAAGTGAAGGAATTTATAATGGGGCTTGCCATGGGTATGGCAGGCGGCGCACTGATAGTTGCAAACAGCTGCAAGATACGCAAAATGATTCAGAAAAATCAGGACGAGTTGATGCAGAAGGCAGAAAAGTATATCGATGAGCAGCTTGAAAAGAATGCTCCCTCGGCTTCGGGTTCGACGGAGCAGGGCGCAAAAAAGAAGGACGCCTGAGAGGGCGTAGGATGTCTGTGCGCCGCGGCTTTTGCCGCGGCGCACAGAATTTTTTATAAAACATTATAAATTGCGGTGCGCAGGACAAGTCGATACGCAGATATAAATCGTGGCGCGCAGGTTGTTTGTAGTGCGCGGTGCAAAAATTTTTTATTCAACGGCGCGGCTCAAACTGCTTTTATACTGCAGATTTCCATATATGCAACGCGGTAAAATTTTGCAGGCAGGAAATTTTAAAGTATGCTTGAAAAATGCGTACGCATATGATATAATTTCCATATAGCCGCAACGGCGCGTCCCATGCCCGCTGCGCGGAGGTAAATTTGGAAAGGTACATAGCTTTCGATATAGGCGACAGGCGGATAGGCATTGCCGTATCAGACCCGTTCAACAGCTACGCCCTGCCCTCGCAGACGTACGTGCGCACGGGTTTCAGGCGCGATATAGCCGCCCTGTGCGAAATCATAAAACAAAAGGGCGCAACAAAGATTGTGTGCGGTCTGCCCGTCAACGCGGACGGCACGCCCTCTGAACAGACGGAAAAGACCGAGCGTTTTATATCCGCGCTGGAGGAGGCGGCAGGCATGACCGCCCTGCGCGAGGACGAGCGCTATACCTCGATAGTCGCGCACGAGCAGCTGCACGAAAGCGGCCACCGCGCAAAGGAGCATAAAAAGTACGTTGACGCCCTTGCCGCGGCCAGCATTCTGGACGGCTACCTTTCAAAAATAAAATCAAAAGGAGTAGAGCAATGAACAAAGAAGAACTGCAGAACGAGGCCGACGACGGCGTAATCGAACTTGTGGACGACGGTGGAAATATAATAAAATTCAGACTTCTGGATGTAACTGAATATAAGGGACAGAAATATACGCTGCTGCTTGCGGCCGAACCCAACGACGAGATTGCCGAGGACGAGGTTATAATTTTCCGCCTCAACGAAAAGGACGAGGCTCTCGAGCCGATAGAGGACGAGGCGCTCCTGCAGGAGATTTTCGACTTCTACCAGCAGGAAACCGAGGGCGAAGACGTCTACTCCGACGAGGACGAGGCCTGACAAAAGGCCGTTTTCCTAAGGTAAAGTACGCTAAAACGCCTGATAATAATTTTATGGCGCTTTTTTGCTCCCTTCTTAGGCGTGCGGAACTTAAAATAAAAAAGTTTTTTTGCGTGGTGCGACTTTGCGCGTACCCAACCAAAACGGCGATAATATGGGGCAAAACTTTGCAATTTGCCGCAATTTTGCTTGCATACGCACGGATTTTATGCTAAAATAACAAGGCTATAAAAATTCACACCTGCAAAGCCCGCGCTCCGTGGCGGTAAATTCTTTAATGCCGCCGTAAGCGCAAGCGTAAATACGCATCTGCGGCGTTTGCGGGGAGGTTAAACGGAGGAATTAAATATGGCAGTTATCACTATGAAGCAGCTTCTTGAAGCAGGCGTTCATTTCGGCCACCAGACAAGAAAGTGGAACCCCAAAATGGCACGCTACATCTATGCTGCCCGCAACGACATTCACATCATCGACCTTCAGCTCACCGTAGGACTCATCGAAAAGGCCTACAACTACATCGTAGAGAGCGTTAAAGAGGGCAAGACCGTCCTCTTCGTCGGCACGAAGAAGCAGGCTCAGGAGGCCATCAAGGAAGAGGCAGAGCGCTGCGGACAGTACTATGTAAATTCCCGCTGGCTGGGCGGCACGCTCACCAACTTCAAGACCATACGCTCCCGCATAGAGCGCATGAACAAGCTTGAAAAGATGGAAGAGAGCGGCGAGTTCGACCTTCTTCCCAAGAAGGAAGTTGCCAAGCTCAAGGAAGAGATGGCAAAACTTCAGACAAACCTGAACGGTATACGCAACATGACAAAGCTCCCCGGCATCATGTTCGTGGTTGACCCCCACAACGAGGACATCGCCGTGGCAGAGGCACGCAAACTTGGTATTCCCATCGTAGCAATCACCGATACCAACTGCGATCCCGACCTTATAGACTATGTAATTCCCGGCAACGACGACGCAATAAGGGCAATCAAGCTCATTGCATCGGTAATCGCAAACGCCGTAATAGAGGCTAATCAGGGCGAAACGGCAGCAGAAGAGGCCGTTGCAGAAGCTCCCGTAGACGAGGCTGACCCCGAAGAAGCCGCAGAATAAATAAGAGAGGTTTTGATTTATGGCATTCACAGCTAAAGACGTTATGACTCTCCGCGAAAAGAGCGGGGCCGGCATGCTCGACTGCAAAAAGGCTTTGCAGGATGCTGACGGCGATATGGAAAAGGCAGCCGAGCTTTTAAGGGAGCGCGGAATTGCCAAGGCCGTTAAAAAGGAAGGCCGCATTGCCGCAGAGGGCGTTGTAGGCGCATATGTAAACGGCAACACGGGCGTTCTTCTTGAAATCAACTGCGAGTCTGACTTCGTGTCAAAGGGCGATAAGTTCCACGGCATAGTTGATTCCGTTGCAAAGGTAGCGGCAGAAAATCTGCCCGCAGACGTAGATGCCCTTCTCGCATGCCCCATGGAAGGCGGCACTGTTAAAGATTTCATTACCTCCCAGACGGCGGTTATCGGCGAAAAGATTTCTCTCCGCAGGTTTGCAATCTACCAGACCGAGGGCAAAATCGAAACCTATATCCACATGGGCGGCAAGGTAGGCGTTATGGTAGACGCCGTAGACGTTGCCGAAGGCGCTGAAGAGACCCTTCACGACGTAGCCCTTCAGATAGCAGCTTCCCGTCCTTCATACATCACCAAGGAGGAAGTTCCCGCAGACGTTCTTGCAAAAGAGAAAGAGATACTTCTCGTTCAGATGCAGAACGACGAAAAGAACGCCAAGAAGCCCAAGGAAATACTTGAAAAGATAGTAATGGGCAAGCTCGGCAAGTTCTATTCCGAAAACTGCCTTCTTCTTCAGCCCTTCGTAAAGGACGATTCCAAGACCGTTGCCGACGTTATCGGCAAGAAGTTCAAGGTTGCAAGGTTTGTTCGCTACGAAATGGGCGAGGGACTTGAAAAGAAGAGCGAGGACCTCTCTGAGGAAGTGGCAAAGCAGGTTGCCGCAATGAAGAAGGACTGATCTGAACAGCTGAGTTATATTCAGATTGTCATAATATGTCATAAAATGGCGGGCGCGGCATTTGCCGCGCCCTTGTTTTACCTTCATAAAGGTCGGGTTTACAATCTTTAAGGCGAATATTGTTGTAATTTCTTTATTTCGGTGCTATAATTAAAGAAGAAAAAGGGGGCTTGCGCCCACCCGACGTGTGGCTTTGCACCGTGTGAGTGTGCGCGGTTACGCATCGCCCGAATGCGCGTCTGCCCCGCTTGAAGTTTGCGCACACCCGCTTAAAATCCGTGCGCGCTGTTCTGCCGTAAATGCTTTTCGGCGGGAGATTTTTTAAAGTGGATAACGAAGTAAAAAAAATAAAACTTGAAAGCGTCTATAAGGACGCATATATAGACAGATACCGCCGCCTCGGCTATACGGTTTCCGCCATTTCGGAAGAGACGGATGGCGGCAAGTCCTATGCGAACATAACGTTCGAGCGGGACAGGTCGCAGCCCGCCTATAAAAAACTTGCCGAACTGGAGGAGGAAGTGGACGAACTGTGCATAAGGGCGCGCGAGCAGGCCTCCGCCCCGGACGAGGTAAGGGCAAAACGCAGGCATATACTGCTTATATTGCTCTGTACGGGCGGGGCGCTCATAGTCGCGGGCTGCATTATGACGGTTAGCGGACTGCTCGTCCCCGTGCTCGGGCTTGCCATAGGCGGCTGGCTGTGCGCCGTGGCAGGCGCGGCAATAGTCATTGTGTGGAGCTGCCTGCGCGAAAAGTGGCGGTTGCGCAGGGTGGACGTTGCCGACGATATTTCTCACCCCGGTTTCGGCGTGGATATGTACAGCAAAAAGGTGGAGGAATGTTTAAAGCAGGCCGACGAGCTGCGCGCGCAGACCGTTTCTGACTGAAAATGTTGCGGCGGAGAGAATATCTCCGCCATTTTTTTTATAAAAAAGCAACTTTGCGGCGCAACTTTATAAAGTATTTGCCCGTATGGTATTGTAATTTTTTGCCTTATATGGTATAATAGCAAAAGGGATTAATGCAGGCTTGTCCTCACTGGCTTTTACAGGCGGCAGCTTGCTGCCTTACCACGCAAAAAAACGCGTATGCGTTTGTTTTTTTGCACAAGTATGGCTAAAGCTTAATGTTAGCAGTCTGCGCTTTTTTTCGGACAGCTTTCTGCCTGGTATACGGCGCAGGCGTTAATCTTATTCCGTGGGCGCATATCGCAGCAGCCGCAAAGCTTTAAGGCGCGTATGCGACTAAATTATTTAAAAATGCGAGGGTGCTTTATTGATGAAACCTGAATACAAAAGGGTGCTTATAAAACTTTCCGGCGAGGCGCTCGCAGGGGAACTTGGCCACGGGCTGGACGAAAAGGTCATCGCCCGCGTAGTCGATCAGATAGTTACCATAAAAAAGATGGGTGTAGAGGTGGCGCTGGTAATAGGCGGCGGCAACTTCTGGCGCGGCAGGCAGGGCACTTATATGGAGCGCACCACGGCCGACCAGATGGGTATGCTTGCAACTGTAATGAACGCGCTAGCCATGATGGACGCCATAGAAAAGCGCGGCATTCCCACCAGAGTGCAGACGGCGCTCATAATGACCTCGGTAGCCGAGCCCTACATTCTGCGCAAGGCGCTGCACCATTTTGAAAAGGGCAGGGTAGTGATTATGGCGTGCGGCACGGGCAATCCCTATTGCTCTACCGATACCGCTGCGGCTCAGCGCGCGTGCGAAATCCAGGCCAACGTGCTGCTTATGGCCAAGAATATAGACGGCATTTACGACAGCGACCCCAAGCTCAATCCCTCAGCAAAAAAATACGACCATCTCAACTATATCGATATAATCAAAAACGGCATAAAGGCAATGGACGCCACTGCCGCTACTATGTGCATGGAGAACAACATTCCCGTGCTTGCCTTCGGCCTTGAGGAGGAGAACTCCATAGTAAGGGCCGTGTGCGGCGAAAAACTGGGTACGCTTATAGATAACAACTGAGTGGACGCCCGGCTGAGCATTTATCAGCCGAATGCGCCATGTCGGACATTCACCCGCATTTGACGGCGGTAAAATTTATAGGCGGTGCAGCTGCTGTTTTTACTTTAAACAAGGCGCCTGTGTTGCCTCTGTTGTAAAAGTACGGCAGGCGCTGTCTCTGTTTCAGATAAAATCGGGGCGCAGACATATCATCTGCGTAAAAATTCCCCCCCTGTTTTGCATAAAATATATTCAAGGAGCTTTATTATGATAGATAACGAACAGGTTGAAGAGATTATGCTCGTTTTAGACGACAAACTCTCCAAGACGGTGAGCGTCCTCAAGGAAGACTATTCGGTCATCCGTGCGGGCAGAGCCAACCCCCACATACTCGACAGAGTACTGGTTGACTACTACGGTGCGCCTACGCCCATCAACCAGACCTCCAACATCTCCGTTCAGGAGGGCAGGTGCCTCGTCATCTCGCCCTGGGATGTGTCTATTCTCAAAAATATAGAAAAGGCCATACTGGTTTCCGATATAGGCCTCACCCCTACAAACGACGGCAAGGTAATACGCCTTGTGTTCCCCGAACTCACCGAGGAGCGCCGCAAGGATCTTGTAAAAAAGATACGCAAGATGGGCGAGGACGCTAAGGTTGCCGAGCGCAACGTCCGCAGAGAGGCTATGGATGCGCTCAAAAAGCTCAAGGGTGACAAGGTAATCTCTGAAGACGAGTTCGCCATCTGCGAAAAGGACGTTGAAAAGATGGTTTCTGACATGGTTGCAAAGACCGATGCCGCCGTTGCAGAAAAAGAAAAGGAAATAATGACAGTTTAAAAAATGCCCCAGCTCAAGCCTTCTGTGCCCGTAAATGTGGGCATAATAATGGACGGCAACGGCAGGTGGGCAAAAAAACGGCTTCTGCCGCGCTCGGCAGGTCACGATGCGGGCATGAAGCGCATTCTAAAGCTCGTCGAACACGCCCGCGCGGTGGGGATTAAGTACCTCACGCTGTATGTGCTGTCTACCGAAAATCTCTCCCGTCCGCGCGCCGAACTCGAAGGGCTCTATTCGCTCTTTCGCAAATATTTTGACGAGTACGCTCCGCGCCTCGTGGGTGAAAATGCCGCCATGCGCGTCATAGGCGACCTCTCCGCGCTGCCTAAGGACGTGGCGGAAAAGATAGAGGGGGTGTGCAACTCTTCCCCGAAGAGCGCGCCGTTCACGCTCGTCTTTGCCGTAAATTACGGCGGCCGCGCAGAAATCGTGCGTGCGGCCAACATTGCAGTCGCCCGCGGCCAAAAAGTCACCGAGGAGAGCTTTGCCCGCCTTTTATATACGTGCGATATGCCCGACCCCGACCTGATAATAAGGACGGGGGCAGAGTTGCGCCTTTCAAACTTTTTGCTCTGGCAGGCGGCCTATGCCGAGCTGTATTTTACAGACGTGCTCTTTCCCGATTTCGATAACGCACATTTCGATAAGGCGCTCAAGGAATATTCGCGCCGCTCGCGCCGTTTCGGCAAGGTATAATGCCTTGTATGCGGCATTGACCGCGATATATGTGGCAATGAATGAGGTTTATGCAGCCGCAAACGCCGCTGTTGCACATAAAAAGAGCGGCAAATTTTTAAGGCGTTGCGGACAGGCCGTGCGCCCTGGTTTTGTTCAAAATTTTTTTTAAAGGTTTTATATATGAAAGCAAGAACTTTAACAAGCGTTGTATACGTCATTGTGGTAGCGGCACTCTGCGCGGCAAAGTGGCTTATACCCCAGGGATACGGCGCACTCCTCTTCGACGCGCTCTTCCTCGTGATAGCGGCGGTGGGCGCATTCGAGGCAATACGCGCTTTCGGCTGTGTTTCGCTGTTGCAGCGCGCGGTAGCCATTACTTTTTCGGCGCTCGCCGTACCTTTTTATGCACTCTTTGCCATGCTCCTCGGCGCGGGCGGCTGGCCCGGCGCGGCGGTAGCTCTGGGTGCGGGCGCAGTAATTGTCTGCATTCTCTTTGTGGCCGACCACAGCCGTTCCGACCTTAAAAGCACGCTCGGTGCGCTGTTTGTACTTGTATATTGCGGACTGCTCACGGCCGTTCTGTCGGCGGTAAACCATATGGAATACAATTCCATGCTGGCCATACTTGTGCTGTTTATATGCGTACCCTTCACCGACGCGGCGGCGTTCCTCACGGGCATATCAATAGGCAAGCGCCTTTCGTTAAAGCTTGCACCCTCTGTAAGCCCCCACAAGACGGTGGCAGGTGCAATAGGCGGACTTATAGGCGGCATCGCAGGCGGCGTGGCTGCATACTATCTGTATGTGGTACTCGGCGGCGAGGTTGTTCTTTCAACCGCTCTCCCCGGCTGGGCGTTTGCCATAATAGTAGGCTTTGCGGCGTCCGTTGCCGCGCAGTTCGGCGACTTGTTTGAAAGCGCCTTGAAGAGGTCGGTAGGAGTAAAGGATATGGGCAATCTTCTGCCCGGCCACGGCGGCGTGCTGGACAGGTTCGACGGAACGTTGTTCGCAGGCATTGTGGTGCTTCTTGCCTTTATATTCGTAGTTTAAAGCGAGCAAAAATTTCAGGTTCCCTCCGTCAGGCGGGAACTTTTTGTTATCAACAGAAAAAACTTTTATTACAGCATAAAAAAATTTTAATGCGGCACGGCCGCTGAATTATTATAATAAAGTCATTAATTGCGGCGCTGCGGGGTATAATATTTTTAGCCCCGTGCGCGGGAGGCGGCATGAAAAGGTTGAGTATAATAGGCAGTACGGGCAGCATAGGCAGGCAGGCCATAGAAGTTGCCCTCGCCCATTCTGAAGAGTTCAAGGTGGTCGCGCTCGCGGCGGAAAGGTCATACAAGCTGTTTGAAGAGCAGATGGCCGTGCTAAAGCCGCGCTATGCCGCGCTTGCGGACACCTCCGCCGCGTCAATGGTCAAGGAAATTCCCTCGGGTACAAAATTTTTCGGCGGGGAGAGCGAGGCGCTTGCCGCCGCTTCATATGACGAGGCAGATATAGTGCTCGTCGCTGCGGGCGGCTTTGCGGGACTCAAGTACTCGCTTGCGGCAATAAATGCAGGCAAACAGCTCGCCCTTGCAAACAAGGAGACGCTCGTCTGCGGCGGCGACATAGTCATGCCCCTCTGCGAAAAGTCGGGCGTGCCCGTGCTGCCCGTAGACAGCGAACATTCCGCCATATGGCAATGCCTCGGCTTCAATGCAAAAACGCCGTTCAGACGGCTTATAATAACGGCCAGCGGCGGCGCGTTCAGGGGATATACTGCCGATATGCTGAGGGGCGTCACCCCGCAGATGGCGCTCAGACATCCCACCTGGAATATGGGCGCAAAGATTACGATAGACAGCGCCACGCTCCTCAATAAGGGATTCGAGGTGATAGAGGCGCACCACCTGTTCGGTGCGGACTATGGCGCAATTACCGCCGTTCTGCACCCGCAGAGCATAGTCCATTCAATGGTGGAGTTTGCCGACGGCGCAATAATTGCGCAGCTCTCTCTTCCCACAATGAAGTTGCCCATACTCGCGGCGCTCTCCTATCCTGGCAGACTGCCTATGCAGGGCGCGGAGCTCGACTTTTCCAAGCTCATCTCGCTGGAATTTTCACCGCTAAATACGGGCAGTTTCCCCTGCTTCGATATTGCAGTAGCCTGCGGCAGGGCGGGCGGAACGCTTCCCTGCGCTATGAATGCCGCGGGCGAGGTGGCCGTGCACGCCTTCCTTTCTGGCAGGCTGGCATTTACTGATATATCCCGTGTAATAGACGGCGCTGTTCAGTCTGAAAAGCGGGAGGAGGTGCGCTCGTACGAACAGCTTTCCGCCGTTGACTGTGCGGCGCGCAAAAGGGCGCAGAATATTATTCAGGAAATTACCGCAAAATAACGGCGCACATATTGGGCTGTGTGATTGTATATCAGCGCACATATTGCCGCTCAGCCTTTGCTGCACAGCGCGGCCTTTGCCTTGCGGATATTGTGGCGCGGCTGTTGCCGCAAAGTCATGTCGTGCGGTTGCAACTTGTCCGTTGCCGCGCACATATTGCCGCGCGAATACATAACGGCGCGCAAATTTCGGCGCTTTAAGAGGTAGAATGAATTTACTTTCGGTATCGTCCGTTTTGGGCACAATAGGCTCTGTATTGCTTGCAATACTCATACTGCTCGTCATGATAACCGTGCACGAGTTCGGCCACTATGCCGCGGGCAAACTGCTCGGCTTTAAAATAAACGAATTTGCCATAGGCTTCGGCCCCGCCCTCTTCAAGCGCAGGAACAAAAAGACGGGCGAGCTGTTTTCCGTGCGCCTGGTGCCGCTCGGCGGCTACTGTGCGTTTGCCGGGGAGGACGGCGAGGAAGACGGCCAATCGGACGGCGATAAAGGCGCAAAAAACGATGCCGGAAAATCCGCCCAAGACATTGCGCAGAATAATGTGCAGGCGGACGCCGTTCATAGTCAAGGTGAGCCTCTGCGCGCAGAGGGAGTGAAAGAGAGCGCGGCAGAAGTTCCCAATTCCGCCCAAGAAAATTCTTTGCAGGGCGAAGGCGGGACTTTAAAATCGAAAGGGGCATTTGCCGGGTCTGACGGGCAGGCTTCAGCTTCCGATGTGCAGGGCAAAAACTCAAAAACTGAAATCAGGACGGTGGGTGACGACGGCAGGCTGTTTACTCAAAGGCCGCCCTGGCAGCGTATAATAGTGCTTATTGCGGGCGCATTCATGAACTATGTCACCGCGCTCATTCTTATCTTTGTAATCTATCTTGCGTTCGGACAGACGGCCTTGCGCGTGGACGGGGTGGTGTATGAAGGCGACTACAACGCAACCAACAGTTTTGCCGCAGGCGACGTCATGCTTGAAGCGGACGGCAGCGGCATATACCTCACAACCGACCTCATGGATGCCCTCTCAGGCAAAAAGGAGGGGGAATATGTGCTGTTTACCGTGGACAGAGGCGGCGAAACATTGGATATAAATGTCAGGCTGCGCACGGACTGCAACTTTAAAAATTCCACCGATACCTACACATTGTGGAGCGCGCTCGGGATAGATACCGTGGTACATCCGGACGGTCAGAAGTACTGGGCGATAGGCACGCAGAACTACCGTTTCCCCTTCTTCGAAAGTATAGGCCGCAGTTTTGCCTACTCGTTCAGAATAGGCGGCACTATATTCCGCGTGCTGGGCGAACTGCTCACGGGTAATATCGGGCTGGACGCCATGGGCGGGCCGATAACCACAATAAAGCTTACCTCGCAGATGGCGGCGCAGGGCGTGCAGAGCTTTTTGGAGATTGCGGCATATATAGGGGTCAATCTGGCGGTGCTCAATCTCTTGCCAATCCCCGCGCTCGACGGCAGCAAGGTGGTTTTCTGCCTTATCGAGTGGATTTTCCGCCGTCCCGTTCCCAGGAAGATAGAGGCCATAATTCACGCCGCCGGATTTGTGTTCATACTCGGTTTTGCCGTGCTTGTCGATGTGTTGCAGTTTGCGCGGTGCGGATAGCTTAAAATTTCGGGTATAATTTAAAATGTCAGGCACAAGCTGAGAATATTGTTTCTTCGCTTAAAATATTGTTTTAATAAATAGCGGCGGCGCACGGTTAAACCGTGCGCCGCCGCTTTTAGCTTGATGTGTTATAAGCAAAATATATTGAGTTAAGTCAGATTATTTGGCCTCGGCCTCTTTGCCGCTTTTAACGGCGGGGGCTGCGGCGTTCTTCTGCGTGTTGAAGCGGGAGATAAACTTTACAAAGTTGCGCGAAGAGAATACAAGCACGCCTACAACAATGGCTATTGCAATATCCGCAAACACGAACGAGTTGTATGCAAGGCTGTACGGCCAGGCCGCCATGCCCGCGTCTATGGCGTACGCGCTGAAGGCAAACACGCCCGAGAATACGTGCGATATAAAGCGGAATGCCGAGGCTATAATTGCGCCCAGCGCAAACTTTACCTGCGGAACTTTTTCCAGGCGCTTTACTTTTGCAAACATTCCTGCAAAGCCTATAAATGAGAATGCCACGGGGTAGTCAAGCAGGAACTGCGCGGGGTGAATTATCCAGGGGTCCTGCACGGCCTGCAATATGCCGTAAATAAAGCAGGCGAACACGCCCTTCTTTACGCCGAACATATAGCTGTATATCATAAGCGGCAGCAGGCTGGCGGGTGTGACGCTTCCGCCCTGCGGCAGGTGTATGGGGCGTATGTATGAGAGCGCGAACGAGAGCGCTATGCACACGGCGGCATAGGAGATGGAGCGCGTGTCGAACTGCTTTTGGTCCTTTCTGCCTATGATAAGCGCACCGACCACGGCTATTACTATAAGTCCTGCGGCAAGCAGATAGAGTGCAAGGTCGTTTACCTTTGCGCCCGCCTCAGAGTCGTCGTAATAGCCGTCGCCCTTAATTGTGCCTGTGTAGTAAAGCCCTATAAGCACGGCTGCGGCAATAAGCACGAGCACGAACGCCGCGCCGCAAATGCGTGCGGCAAGTTTTGCCCTTGCAGGCTTGAACTTATATACAAGCAGTACGGCCGCCGCGGCTATAATGGCAACTGCGCAAAGTACAATCAGCGGAACAAATACATAGGTTATAAGCTGTTCGCGCGCAAGCCAGTTTTCCTCGGCATAGCTTGCACTGTAACTCTTTACAATAGATAGTACAAGCATTGTTATGCCCATTGCGGCGGCGTAGAATACGGCGGTTGTAATGGTGATTTTCAGCGACTTTACAAAGCGCGCTCTGTCTATGAAAAACTGAGCCGTGTTGGCTGCGGCCGCAAACGCCACAAGCGGAAGGGTGAGCCAGAGTATTACGTGCTCGGCCACGTCTGCCGCGTACAGCGTTTCGCCTGCGGCGTCGTTGTAAAATTCCACAGCGTCGCCGAAGTATATGCAGGTGGTAAATACCGTAACCAACGTAAATATGGCGGCTACTGTGCCAAAGCAGTAAGCGGCAATTTTGTAGTACCCGCCGACGCGTTCATATACTGCGGCAAGCACTATTGTGGCGGCGCACAGAGCAACGGTGGCGCATACGGGTGCAACTACCATAATCGGGTACTTTTCAGAAAAATGCCCGCTCATATCCACGCCGAAGGCGGATATAATGGCGTCTTCATAGGTCACGGCCAGCACGATAAGGCCGAGCGCCGCCGCGTAAGTCACAACGCCTGTCACCGCATATTTAACATATGCCGCAAACGCTGTGCGCTTTGCGCAGAACACGGCAACGCCGCAAATGAGTACGGCTGCAACTACCGCTACCGAAAGCCACAGCGACACCGTTTGCACGCCGCTCAGCGCAAGCAAAGAAATGTTCATAAAAACCTCCTTTTATTACCGCCGTAAAGAACTCTGAACGCCGTTTTATGCTCTCTGTAAAAAAAGAGCCGCTTCTTCGTGCAAGGCTGCACGCGTGTGCAGCTTAAAGAAAGCGACCCCGATATTTTACGGTCTGTGTACTATCGCTCAAGCATTACCTTGCCGATTCAAAGGGTATAATCTCAGCCCGCCGTTTTTTTTGCGGACACCCCCGACGGTATTTAATTTGTGTGTTGCCTGCGGCCATACCGCAGGTTCAAAAAAATTATATGGCAAATGCCGCCGCAAGTCAATCGTTTTATTGAAATTATTTGTTATTTGTATTATAATATTCCCATATCCGTCGCAATATGGCGCGCGCTATCTTTGTAATGTGCGGCGCGCTAACCTTTAAACACGGTAAGCCAGCCTTGCAATACGCTGGCGCGGTGCGGATATATAATAATGTGGATAAGAGGTGTTCTATGGCATACAATTTTTACGCCTTTATGGACAGAATGAAGTATATAAAGCGGTGGTCGCTAATGCGCTCGGTACGCGAAGAGAATATAATGGAACATTCGCAGCAGGTTGCCGTAATTGCGCACGCGCTAGCCATAATAACAAATAAAATATACGGCGGAGCGTTGGATGTAAACAAGTGCGTGCTGTATGCAACCTATCACGAGTGCGCCGAAGTCCTTACAGGCGACCTGCCCACGCCGATAAAATATTTTAACCGCTCTATAACGGGTGCATATAAGGATATAGAGGGGGAGGCCTGCAACAGACTGCTCGCTACATTGCCCGAAGAGATTGAAGAGGAACTTGAGCCATTTGTAAAGGCGGACACAGACAGCGAAGAGTGGAAGATTGTAAAGGCGGCGGACAGAATGTCTGCCTATATAAAGTGCCTCGAAGAGCGCCGCTGCGGCAATACCGAGTTTGAAAAGGCCGAAAAGAGCATACGCGAGGATATTTTATCCCGCAACATTCCCGCCGTCGGCTATTTTATGGAGAAGTTCATTCCCGCATTCACTTTAAGCCTCGACGAGCTTGAAAAGGGTATAATGGACTGAAACCCGTGCGGCACAATTTTGGTGGTAAACAGCTTTGGCTGCTAACAATTCGGGTGATTAACAGTCAGAGGTGGTAAAACAGGGGCGCAAATGCGCCCCGTTTTTTATGCCGAAAAAAGTCGGCATATCGTATGCCATAAAATAAAAAAAACGCCGTGCAAACGGTAAAAGCAAAAAACCGCCGTGCAAACTGCAAAGCAAAAATATCCGCCGTGCAAAACGCACGGCGGATACCTCTTACACAGACCAGTCTTTTCTGCGGGAGGAGAACTTTCCCGCCAGCCCTGAAAATTTTTTTAATAATCACAGACATACGGGTTTACCCGAAACACCCGTTTTTGCCGTCTGCCCTTTTGCTGTTCTGTTCCTCTTTGCGGCGGATGGCCGCAGGCGTAGTGAAATTTTTAGGAAACTTACAAAAAAAACCAACTGTGAAAATTTTATTTTCTTTCTCCTCCGCAGACGGACTGCATAAGAGGAGTAAGTTTTGCGGTAAAATTTGCGGCGCATTTAAAGAGCCCGACTATTAAAGCTTTTTATTTTGCCAAAAATTTTTTCGCTTACCCGTATTTACGGACTTCACAGGCAATCGCCTGAACTTTCGGAAAGATAAAGGAGGGGGAGTTTATTTTTTCGCCTTGCGTCTATTGTATGCCGATGCACAAATTCCGCATACCCTCTTTCCGGTTAAATTTATTTTTGTAACCCTTCGCTCGGTCGGTATCGTGCGCAGCAGCGGGGGCAGATGCGCGCCTCGTCCCCGGCTTTTACGCTTTCCCGACAGTTCGGGTACAAAAACCTGCACAGTTACGAATGTGCAGGTATTGTTTTCGAATTTATTAAATTTTAATTTTGATGGGAGACCCGCTTCCGCTTTTTATACGGTGCACTCTGTGCCTATGCGGCAAACGCCCCGCAGGAAAACCGTCTTGTTTTGTAAGGTACCGTCACTTTGGCTGCATTCTTTGGCTGTTTAATGGGAGGAGCTCCGAAATAAGGTTCGGCTTTTTTGCCTTGCTCTTTATTCCGCGTTTTAAACCGGCCGTCCGCAATCCGTTCAGAACTTTGCCGCCGATAAAAATTTTATTATCCGGAATTTAAAACTTCTGCCCTTTGGCTCGGTTTCAAACTTCTTGCAAAATTCCCGGTTTTATTCGCGGCTTAAAGACTTCCGGTTCAAAAACCTTGCCCGCCTTCTTTGCTCATCCTTTAAAAAGTTACAGTCTGCATCCTCTATGCGGCCTTATCAAAACCGATTTAAATCCCTGCTAAATCAAAACCGTGTTTTCAGAATAAGGTCTCCAGGGTAAAGCTGTTCATTGGTCTACCCTCCTTTGGTTCGTAGTAGCTTTAAGAAAGTAAAATCTTCTTTTCATAGTATTTTTACCTCCTTTCTGTGCTATTCAATTTATATCAAACGGGCGGTTCGCTTTAAGCTGTCCGCTCTGGTATAACATTGACCCCCTTTCGGGGCTACTTAAACTTCATCTTTTACCTCTTTTAAGTTTTTAAAAATGTTTAGCGCTAACATTTTTTGTTTATTTCTTTCTCTTTTGTACCTTCATTATACCATCAGATAGTCGTTTGTCAAGGGGTATTCAAAAAAAAGTAGCTATAAATTTTTATGTTTGTGCAGATTGCCCCTGCCCGTGCGGAGGTTGTAAAGCCCCGCGCCTTGCGCGCAGTGCAGCCCGCGCTGTAATGCCAAAGCGTTGTCCGCTTCGGTTCGCCGCACGGAAGTCGTGCATGCGCGCGGAAAAAATGCACACAATAAAACACAGGCAGTAAATTGCCGCGGCGCGCCCTTTATATGGG
>DVNE01000001.1 GCA_018714625.1 Candidatus Coproplasma excrementigallinarum | reverse complement strand
AGGTCAATCACATCGTTGCTGCCGCCCACTACAAGGACGACTTCGTTCTCATTTTCGGGGAAGTTGCCGCTGACTACATCGTACTGCGAAAGCACATATTCCCCGTAATTATCGTTGGTAAGGTCGGTATTAGGCATTACGCTTACAACGTCGGTAAAGTAATGAACAAACTGCGTAAGGTTGGAGAACTCGTCAGCGCGGTAGGTAAGAAGGTACGTATAGTATGCTCGCAAAGCCTCCAGCGACATATGCATGGGGGTCTTGCTGCCCTGGCTGGTCGTTACCGAACCTATTTCCACATCGGTGAACAGATTGGTTGAAATATCCACGCCGTAGGAATACTGAATGGCATTGTACAGCTCTTCCGGCATTGCCTGCAGATATTCGAGGTAGTTCATCTTTTTGCCGTCCACTTCCGCAACGTTGCCCTCGGTGAAGTCGTTGGTGGTAGTCATGCCCTGCGCAAGCTGCGAAAGGAAGGAATTGATGTAAACCCTGTCGCCCACTTCGGACAAATCGGGCAGACCCGACTGCGCCGAACCGCTCATAAAGCTAGTCATTGCCGAGGTTAAATCAAGCGAGGTTTCGCTGACCGTCACGGGATAATAGGAAAGCATATCTTCTTCCGTCTTTCCTATGTAGTTATTGAAACCGCTTGAAAGCGCAAGCACGAGGCAGACGGATATAATGCCGATACTGCCCGCAATGGCGGTGATAAAAGTGCGCGCCTTTTTGGTGAGCAGATTTTTGCCGCTGAGGAAAAACGCCGTAATCACCGACATTGAGGAATGTTTTTCCTTATATGCGGCCGCGCGTGCGGCGGCCTTTGCCGCTTTTTTGCGCTCCTGCTCGGTGAGGGGTCTGCTGCCTGAAGGAAGTGCGGCCATAAGGCGCTCCGACTCGAGGTGCGCGGCGTGAGCCCTGACCTCGGCCTCCTCTTCCTCGGGAGAATAGGGACGGCTGTCCGATACAACCTGACCGTCCCTGACCTCTACTATTCGCGTGGAATACTTATATGCAAGGTCGGGGTTGTGCGTTACCATTATTACAAGACGCTCGCCCGCAATCTCCTTGATGAGGTCCATTATCTGCACGGAAGTCTTTGTGTCCAGCGCGCCCGTGGGCTCGTCCGCGAGCAGAATTTCGGGGTTGTTGACAAGCGCACGCGCAATTGCAACCCTCTGCATCTGTCCGCCCGAAAGCTGATTGGGACGCTTTGAAAGCTCCTTGCCGAGGCCCACTTTCTTAAGAGCCTCCGCTGCGCGCGCCCTGCGCTCCTTGGGACTGACGCCCGAAAGCGTGAGCGCAAGCTCAACGTTGCCTAAAATGGTCTGGTGGGGAATTAAGTTGTAGGACTGGAATACAAAACCTATGCGGTGGTTGCGGTAGGTGTCCCAGTCGCCGTCCTTATAATTTTTGGTGGAAATACCCTCGATTATAAGGTCACCCGAAGTATACTGGTCAAGCCCGCCGATAATGTTTAACAGCGTGGTCTTGCCGCACCCCGACTGGCCGAGAATGGATACAAACTCGTTGCGGCGGAAGGAAAGGCTGACGCCCTTCAGCGCACGGACGGTTGTATCGCCCGTCTTGTAGTCCTTTGTGATGTTGCGCAGTTGTAACATAATAGTTATTCCTTATATATAAATAAAAACTTGTTCGTATATCTGCAACTTGCAATGTATAAATTCAGCTTCTTTTGCCCGAAATTATATACATATTGTATAAATTTATTGTAAACCCTGTGTAAAATATCTGCGAAAAAAATTTTTTCGGCAATTTTATCGCCATTTTTCAGAATTTTCACCGCAGGACATTGTTTTTTTTATTTTTCTTCGGCGCGCCCGCTTTGCAAGTCGGGCTCTTCCCCGCCATTTTCATCGCGCGGACTTTTCTTTCCGTCATTCTCGCCGCAGCCGCTTTCAATTTGGGAATTTACCGCAACTTTATCTTTGCCGCAACCTTTGTCATCGCCGCTGTCTTTACGAACGGAATTTTTCTGTCGCAGTGTCCAGTATTCGGTCAGCAACTCCTGCAGAGGCCTGACAGATTTGAACGCAAACAAAAAGCTCGCCTTCATCTTTTTGTGACGGTCGGCCGCCTTTACCTTTGCATTCTCTATGCCGTCCTTAATGCTCTCTTTGAGTTTTTCAAAGGAGATTACGATATGGTTTTCCTTGGCAAATTTGCGTATCTTGACCGAAAGATTGAGCGAATGGGCCAGGTCAACGATAAATACTCCGAAAAACAGCCCCACGAAGAAGGCAAAGCCCATATGGTTGACAAACCAGCCCACCCAGCCGGTTATAAAGCGGTGGATAAACAGAATGTATATTGCCGCGGCGGCCGTCCAGAAGAAGGAAAACAGCGGACATATTATGCCCTGAATGTTGCCCGGACGCGATGAATAGTCCCATAGTTTTATCTTCATCCCTTTTATGAAGATTATGCCTGCAACATATTCAAGCGCGGTCAGCATCACGCCTGCTATCAATATCAAAATCAGCTTATCCGCCCAGGCAGCTCCCGTGTGCACGGGAATATAGCTTACCCCGTACATAAATGTGAGGCCGAACCCGTACAGCGGAAGATAGGGGCCGGTAAGAAAGCCTGGGTTAATCCATTTTTTCGCGCTGAAAAAACGACGGAAAAGAACCTCCAGACACCAGCCGAGGCAACTGCCTACAAAAAACAGAAAGGCAAGTTCAAGCAAAATCTGTGCCATAATTCACCGTATATGCAATTATGCGCCGCAATTCAAACGAAAAAAAGACGTTCGTTGCGGCATATATGCGGGTCAATTGAATTTTTTCAAACGCGGGGAAAGTTATATTAACTTACCCCGCGCAAACCTTTTTATATTCAGTTTATCGCGGCGGCCAGCCTTGCAAGAGAGCGCTCTCTGCCGAGAATGCCCATAACCGTGCAAAGGTCGGGCGAGTTGGGACTGCCCGTTATTGCTATGCGCACGATTTCTGCCGCGTCGGATACGCTGCCCTTGAAGGCTTCGGGGTTTTGTTTGTACTCTGAATTTTCAGCGGCAAAACCTGCCTCGGCTGCGGCGGCCTTGAGCTTTGCAAACCATGCTGAATTATCGTCTGACGGGTCGTATGTGGCGGCAAAACAGCTGAGCATAGCGTTTACCGTCGCACCGTCGGCGCGGAAGGAATATTCGGGGGCGAAAGTGTCGTCGAAGAAATAGTCAATAAGGCGCACGCCCTGCCCTGCGCGCCATATATCCTTGCGGCGCTTTTTCTGACCTGCTCCCATAATGAGCGCAAGAATTTTTACTATATAATCCCTGTCTTTAAAGTGGGCTCTGTCTGCGTCTGTGCCGAACTCCGAAACCCAGCCGTTAAGGAAATCATACATCGCCTCGGGGGTGAGTTTTGAAAGCTCGTCTCTCGAAACATCGTTGAGCTTGTCGAGGTCGAAGAGCGCGCCGCTCTTGCCCATCTTTGATACCGAGAAGGGAAATTCTTTGTAATCTTTATCGGGGTTCTTTGCCGCCCACTCCTCGAAATTGGAGTTGAGTATGGTCATGAGATACTTTATTACCGCAACAGGGTAATAGCCGTCGGCACGGTAGAAATCGAGCGAGAGCTCGGGGTCCTTGCGCTTGGAAAGCTTGCGCTTTGTGCCGCCGTCCACCTTCATCAGCGAGCAGGTGTGCCCGTAGCGGGGCAGCTTAAAGCCGAGAACGGAAAACAGCTCTATATGAATGGGCAGACTGGAGAGCCACTCCTCGCCCCTTATGACGAGCGTGGTGCGCATAAAGTGATCGTCTATGGCGTGCGCGAAGTGGTATGTGGGAATGCCGTCCGACTTTAAAATAACCACGTCCTGATTATTTTCGGTGACGGTTATGCTGCCCTTTATCGCATCGCGGAAGGTATGCTTTACATTCACGTCGCCCTGCGACCTCAATCTGATTACAAAGGGTTTGCCTGCGGCAAGCGCGGCGTATACCTCTTCTTCTGACTTGTTGCGCCAGACGGCATACTCGCCGTAGTAGCCCGTTATCTCCTTCTTTTCCGTCTGGATATTCCTTATTTTGTCGAGCTCCTCCTCCGTGCAGAAGCAGGGATAGGCAAGTCCGCGCTCGATAAGGTCTTTTGCATACGCTCTGTAAATTTTAGCCCTCTGGCGCTGATAGTACGGGCCGTAGGCGTTTTCGCCCGCTATCTCTGCGCCTTCGTCGAAATTGAGACCGAAGTAGTTGAGCGAGCGGATTACAGATTCCACTGCGCCCTCCACCTTTCTCTTTTCGTCGGTGTCCTCTATGCGCAGATAGAATATGCCGCCCGTCGTGTGGGCAATGCGCTCGTCCGCGAGCGCGCTGTACAGATTACCCAGGTGTATAAAGCCTGTGGGCGAGGGCGCAAGGCGGGTTACCTCTGCACCTTCTTTTAAATTTCTGGGCGGATATGCCCTTTCGCACTCTTCAAGCGTTGGCAAATCTTCGTCGGGAATGAGCGTTGCCGCAAGTTTTTTTAAATCCATATTGATACCTTCTGTAAATTATGCCGCGCAGCATTGGGCGCAGCTTAAAAATTTTCTGTCCTTTGTAATTTGATTTTATATTTACTTGCCGCATTTATTGCCGCAAGCACAACTTCTTTAAAAAGCTTTATAAGCATAGTGCCGCAGGCGACAGCAAACAGCACGGCTAAGCAACTGCAAAAATAGTAAAAAGCGCCCAATATGTCGGCCGCGAACAGGCACTCGAACGCGCCATATAGCGAAGCGCCCGGTATAAGCGGCACAAGCGACGGCACTGAAAAACACTCCTCTCTTGCGGAGAACGAACGCCCGAGCGCATAAGCCGCCGCACACGCAAACGCCGCTGCAACGGCTGCGGAGAGATATTCTGACGCGCATATAATGCCGCTTATATGAAAGGCAATCACAGCGCAGACAATGCAGTACGGGACAAAGTTCCGCGGCACTCGCAGTATGGCGCAGAACCCCGCAACGCCCGCTATGCAGCCGATATATGCCGCCGCAAAGCTAAAAAATACCGAATGTTGCAGGGCGACGGAATTTATCTGCAAAAAGCTGAAAGCCGCCGAAGAGAGCGCATATCCGCAGGAAATTGCAATTGCAGTACTCAACGCGCACAATATGCCGCGCACTCCGCACAAAAATCTGAAACTGAGAATATCGCATATGGCGGAGAACAGCCCCAAACCGGGAATGAGCGCCATAGTATTGCCCAACAGACTGAGCGGAAGGCTGCAGGCAATGCCGAGCAATCCGCATGCTGCGCATAAAAGTCTGCACGCCGCGCCGCCCGCCGCAGAAGTAAACAGCGTGCGCAAAAACAGCGGTATGCCGCGGCAGGGCAGAGAGCAAAGAATAAGCGAGATAAGGCCGCTTATATACGCTATCACAAAATCGGCCGCACCGCCGCCGAAAAACAGACTGAACGCCGCGCAGGCCAGCGCGCCGACAGGTGCGCATACGGGCGTACGCGCGCGAAGAATAATGGCGGCGCGCCTTTCACTCTCAGCGAGGGGAAGCCCCCTCTTTGCAGAACGGATGATAGAGACGCATTTTTCAAGCAGTCCGAGGTCATTGCCGCGGGAATATGCGCGATTTAACCGCACTTTTGTCTGCCCGTACAGCTCTATATAAATATAAACTTTAAAGAGGCAAACTTGTATGCGTGCGCCGCTCAATCCATAAACAGACAAAACTTTTTTTGCCGCGCGAACGGCAGAAAGGCAGGTTGCGCCGCCCTGCAAAAATGCACAGCATACGCTTGCCGCAAAGCTACACGCAAGATAGCAAAAATTTTCGTCGCAAGGATAAGTTTTGCCATTTATTTTACCGCCCATACGATATATTTACAGGCGCGCTGCCAAAATATGACATACGGCGGTATTTTAAGCCGCAATACTATGCAACTTTAAAGCTCAGTTATAACTATTTTGACTTACGGAAAACGATGTTACGGAACAGAAACCAGAGTATGATAAGCACTTCAAACGGGCTTGCCGCAACAAAAAGCAGCCAGAGCCTGCTGCCCTCTGTAAAGAGGTACAAAAAGGCAAATATCATTGCCGCAAGCGACCATAGTATAAGCGAGCAGGTTATTGCGTTCGTAACTCTGTTTCCCCATATAGCGGAAAAGACCGTAAGTACGACGGAGGAGACGAATGCGGCGCAGACAAAGCTTAAGAATTCGTATTTAACGCCCGGAATATAGTTGAGTATGACAAACACACCCGTAGCTATAAACCACACCAGCGCAAAGGACAAAAGCGTTATAAGCACCCTTTTTTTGCGCATATGAAGCTTGGGCTTTACTTCAACCTCCGCGGGGCGCGTAACCAGATCGTCGAGCTTTATATTGTATATGCCCGCAATCTGCATAAGAACGCGTATATCGGGGACAGACTCCCCCCTTTCCCACTTGGATACGGCCTTATCTGAATAATTCAAAAGTTCGGCAAGCTGTACCTGAGTAAGGTTTGCCTGCGTGCGGAAGCGCAAAAGATTTTCCGCAATAATTTCTTTAATATCTTCTGGTTCGCTCATACCCGAATTTTAACACATTTTTGTAATTAAATCAAGGAATATATGTAACTCTACTGTGAGTAGAATGTGAAAATTTTGCAGTAGAGTTGACTTTTCGCGCGGTATATAGCGCTTTTTTATATGTAGAGCCTGCATGCGAAGAAATAGGGTGTAATTGTTAACCAAATGATATATAATTATATCAATGAGCAAATTGCTGACATATCAACAAAAAAATTAATGACATATCGATTGCAAGTTGCAGAACATAAACAGTAAGGTTATTGACATTTGTGCGGTCTTTGAGCGAGCAAGCGCCGCAAAATCAATGAGCAGTCTACTCTCAGACCGCCAGATATCACTTGCAAACTGTTGCCATATTAAAAATTTTACTCTTGAATACACTTAAATACATATAACTAAACAGCATACCTATAAGGAGGTAAAGAAATGAAATTTGATATATTCGTTGATTCATCGGCAAATCTTACAGAGGAAATGATTTACCAGAGCAATATAAAGGTAATATCATACAGATGTATGTGCGACGGAAAAGAGGTTGAGTGCTACAAGAACGGCATACCTTTTTCGCGTGCGGCAGAGCAATTTTACAGCGCAATGGCGCGCGGCGCAGAGGTCTCTACCTCCCTTATAACGCAGGACAGAATTGAAAGAGAGATTGAGCCTTCGCTTAAAGAGGGAAAAGACGTGCTTATGATAACCATTTCCTCGCAGATAAGCGGCACAAACCACCAGGCACATCTTGCCGCAGACGCATTGCAGAAGAAGTACCCGGAAAGAAAGGTCTACATTGCAGACTCGGCAAATTCAGGCTTTGGCGAGGGGCTGCTTGCCGTTCAGGCGGCTAAGCTGCGCGACATGGGCGAAGATACCGAAACCTGCCTTAAGTGGGTGGAAAACAACAAGTTCAGACTTAATTCTTACTTTACCGTAGCCGACTTGAAGTACCTGAAAAAGGGCGGCAGAATTTCTTCAGCGGTGGCGATTGCAGGCACGATACTCAACATAAAACCCATTTTAAAGGCTGACGGAAATGCAAAAATTTCTATGTGCGGCAAGGTGCGCGGCCGAAAAAAATCAGTTGCCGAGCTTGCCCGCTACTATGAAGAATACGCCGTATTCCCCGAGGGACAGACGGTTGCCATAAGCCACTGCAACTGTGAAGAAGAGGCGCTTGCACTTGCCGAGATGGTAAAGACAATGGGCGCGAGCGAAGTTACTATAGAGTACTTCGACATTGTCAGCGGCGCGCATGTAGGTCCAGGCTCGCTCGGGCTGTTCTTTATGGGTAAAGACAGGCGCGGCGAACAGTTTGCCACAGAAAAGATTTCGGCAGGCAAACCCGCTAAAGCAAAGCGCGTCTGACGCAGCAATGTATATTTAAAAAGCTTACACGAACTCCTAAAATAAAAACTTGGACCGCCGCCGCGCAGGAAACTGCGCGGCGGCGGTTCGTCTACCACTCTGTTTTAAAACGCGGATTGCTGTTCGAGCTCTTTAAAGTCTGCCTTAAAAAGTGTATACAGCTTTAAGGCTTTTTATATAGAATAAGAGTAATCTTTGGGATACTTTTATCTGTCAAAGCCCCTTAAAACATAGTTAGTTCGGGCATATATGCAGTTCAATTAACAACAGACATTGATCAGGCATTATTCAATGCCACTATATACAGCCACAAAATCATACGCGCTTACAAATGCACCATAGGGCATTTTACGACTATTTTTCGGCTACCGATAAAATGGTCTGAGCCATAGCTATCGCCGAGGCGCTGCCCGCCAAAGACGCGCCGCATTCAAACAGCGTGGCGAGCCTGCCCGGCGCGTCCGCACCGTCCGCCTTTATTATTGCCTTATCTTTTAAGGCAGTCTTTATCAGCTTTAGCTCCTCCTCGTCGGCGCCGCTGCCGAACGCTTCCCCCGCGGTCCGCACTGCTGTTATTCCAAGCTCGCATATAAGCGCACAGAGCTTGGTGAGTTCCTGCGCGTTGAGAAGGGGCGCTTCGAGGTTGATGCGCAGAGTGGCTTTTCTGGCAGCCGAACGCAGCTTTTTGAGCTCGCGGCGGACATACGCCCAGTCGCCCTCCTTTATTGCGGGCACGGGGACAGTCACCTCCACTATTTTAGCGCCGTCGCGCAGAGCGCGCCTTACCTGCTTTATCTTTATATCGGTGGTATCCGTACCGCCCCAAGGCGAAATGCAGGCGACTACTGCTACGGGCGAGCCCGCGCCTAAAAATTCAGAGCAGGCCTTTACCTGGCAGGGATTAACGCATATGCCGCCCAGACCGAGTTTTTCGCCGTCCTTTGCCGCGCGGCGCAGCGCTGCCCGCTCTGCGGTGGCCTGTGTGAACGTAAGTTCGAGTTTAGCTATTATGGCGCGCGCTTCCGCCACCCTCTTCTGGCGTTTGAATTCTTCAAATTCCTGCCGCTCCTGCGGGGAGATTACGGCAGACTGTGCATTTTGCAAATTGTTTTCTGTATTTTCCATAATTTACCTTTTACGTCATTATGCCCGCAATTTATACAAAATATACACCTCTGCGCGCAGTAAAATGCAGATATGGAAGCGATAGGAATACTTTACCTTGCAATTTTGTTTTTCGCCTGCTTTGTTGCCGTGCATATGGCCAAGCTGGCGTGGATAGGTCTTAAAAGCGTGCGGCAGCGCCAGGAAAAGAAGCCCGACCAGGAGGAACCGCCTGAAAAAAAGAAGGAAAAACCCAAAGAGCCTCAGCCCGTATACTACATAGTTGAGAAAAAGCGAGCGCGGAGCAAGCCCACTTATTCTGCCCCGCGCGAGATAAAGTTCAAAGAGGATACAAAGACGCAGTAATGCCATTTATATGAGATAAAAATGCGGCAGGCGCGCAAAATTTTTGCGCGCCTGCCGCATTTAATGTTTAAAAATTATACCTTGTTTTAATTAAACTGTTTCAGCAATCAGACCTTTTTAATCAGTATATTTGTTGAGGTTGGAGCCGTTCTCCCACAGCCTTTCGAGATTATAAAAATCGCGCATCTCATCATTGAATATATGCACGATGACGTCGCCGTAGTCGAGAACGTTCCAGCGCCCCTCCCTTCCGCCGTCCTTGCGCGAAGGAGTTTCGCCGTAATCCTTTTCCATCTTCTCTTCCAGGTTTTCGCACAGGGCCTTGACCGCCGTGGACGACCTGCCGCCCGCTATAACAAAATAGTCGCACAGCGAGCTTTTATCGGCTACATCTATATACACGATGTTCTCCGCCTTCTTTGAGGACAGAATTTTGCATATGGTAAGAACTTTTTCTTTACTTGTCATTTAGTTATTTCCTTATAATATAAAATTGCGCGGCTGCGCTGAAAGGCGATTTACCGCCCCTTTACTCTGTCTTTTGAACCTGCTTTTCGGCGTTCTGCTTTTTAATGTAGTCGTAAGCCTCCTGCGTGAGCGGGTATATATCTCCACCGCTCTCTTTGAGGAAGCCGAGCTCGTCGTGCAGAGCGCACTCGAGGCACTTGTCCATATCCTCGGCAAACAGTTTGCGGAGTTTGTCCACACCCTCGAATTTTCTGCCCTCCTCAAGCATATCAGAGAGGAATATAAGCTTTTCAAGGTCAGACATCCCCGCCCTGCCACTGGTATGGTAGCGTATTGCGTTTAAAATATCCTCGTCGGTGATGCCGAACTCGTGCTCGGCGAGGTATGCGCCCGCATACTGGTGCATTACCTTATCAGGCACGCCCTCGGGCGGGACGAAACCCTTTAAACGCTTATCGGAGAGTTTGAGATATTTGGCTGCGTCGTGCAGAGCGGCGGCCGTTACAGCCTTCTTTTCGGTGATTTTGAACCTGCGGCAGTTTTCGGCGGCCATAAATGCTACGCGCAGAGTGTGTTCCGCCCTCTTTGAGGTGAGCAGTTTCTGTGCCTTTGCAAGGTCGGGTATTTTATAGAGCCCGTTCTTTTTGATATACTTGCTGATTTCGTGCGGGACGTAATCAGAAATATTTGCGCCGAGAGCGGCCGCAACGCGCGTGCGCGTTGAAGATACAGGTGCGCCCGTGAAGTCGACAATCTCGGCACTGGTGCCGAACTGTTCTTCAAAATGCTTCTGCGATTGGTTTACATCTGCGCTGCCCGTACGCGAACATACTACAAGTTTTACGTCCTTTAGAATGCGCTCGGGATAAACCCAGTCGGCAAAGCAGTCGAACATATCGGCGCCCATAAGGAAGTAAATCTCGTCATCGGGGTACTTGTGGCGGAGATAATCGCAGGTTATATAGGAATAGCTTGCCCCGCCCTTGTTGATTTCAAAATCAGACACTTCGGCAATGCCGTCAAATGCTATATGGCACATCTCGAGACGGGCCGCAGGGGGTGCGGTAATGTAACCAGTCTTGTGGGGAGCTACCGCGGTGGGCATTATTATGGCCTTATCCGCGCCGAGGCGGCTTACAGCCGCTTTGAGCATTGCTATGTGTTCGTTGTGTACGGGGTTGAACGCCCCGCCGAAGAGTATTATTTTCATACAGACAAAACCCTGAAAAATTTATTTTATTTTATCTTTTGAAAGACGTCGCGCGTTTAAATTTTTGCAAAAGCGGCAATAATAGCGGCTATGAAAAGATATATTCCGCTTATCGCCGATTCCGTTCTTGCCGCGCTGTGCGTGTTTTTGTTATTTTTTACGCTTGTAAGATACTACTATACCGCCGCCGCAGGACTGGCCGCAGGAATTGTTGCGGGCGCTGCCGCAGGTACGGGCGCATTTTTTTACATAAGAGCAAAACAGTTTAAAAGACAGAGCTTTACCGCAAGCAGGACGGGCGCCGAAAAGCTGGCGCTGCACCTTGCAATGCTCAACGAAAATGATGCATTAAAACTGCTTGAAAAGGGCCTTAACTGCACCGCAGAGAAAAACGGAGTACCCGAAAGCGACGGCGAAATCTACTTTATGAAGTTTACGCCCGAACCGTGCAACCGCAACGATATCCTTACCTGCGCGCGCTTTGCGACGGACAAGAAAAAATATTTCTGCTGCGGCTCTGCCACTCCCGCCTGCGCAGAACTTGCCGAACAGTGCGGAATAAAAATACTTGGCGCAGACGCCATCTACGAAAAGCTGAAAGATGCTGACGCGCTGCCCGAAAAGTACCTGCCAGAGGGCAGAAAAAAGCCCCGTTTTTTTGCGCTGATAAAATCGAGATTTACGCGCAGACTGTGTCTGCCTGCATTCTGGTCGGGCGCGGCACTGCTCTTATTCAGTTACTTTACCTACTACCCCGTATATTATATAACGGTGGGTTCGCTGCTGCTTGCAGTGTGCGCCGCAGCGGCAGTATTCGGGAAAAAGAAGGATACTTAAAACTATACATTGCTCAATGCTTTAAGCTGTTTTCAGCCATCAGCTGCAAGTTTTTAAGCCGTTGCAGGCAGACAACTGTAGCAGTTTCAAGCATTTGCACCACGCCGTTTAATTTGTTTGCAAATCTTATAAACACGCCGCCGAAAGGCGGCTTTTTTATTTTGAAGATGCCGTTAGTTGCGGCATATGTGCCGCTCAATTAAGTTTGATGTGCTCTATATTTTTGCGCGACGAACGTCTGTATATAACAGCCTTGCGGCCTATTACTATGACGCACTCGGCATTGAGACGCGCGGCAAGCTCCTCTCCTATTTCGCGGGGAACGCCGTCGGCGTTTTCAAGAATGTTTATCTTTATAAGTTCGCGCGCTTCGAGGCAGTCGGAAAAGCTTTTAAGCATATTTTCGCCTATGCCGTCCTTTCCCACCTGACCTACGGGCGAAAGGTTTGCCGCGAGCGACTTCAATTTACTTCTCTGTTTTGATGTGAGCATTTTTATTACCGTTTTTTATTTGAATTTTGTGTGCGCAGGGTGCAATGCTTGCTGCAATGTGCGGCGCAAAGCAATGCGCGGCGCAGACTATTTTGTGCGCACGAACGCAAGGAATATATTACTTTATTATTTTGAAAGTGCAGGGTATTTCTATACTAACGTATAGCCGTGCAGTGCACGGTTTATTCGACGAACTCAAACTCGACATCGCCCACAGAGACGGTGTCGCCCTCCTTTATACCCATCTCCCTGAGTTTTGCAATCACGCCTTTTTCGCGCAAAATCTTCTGGAAATACGCCATTGAGTCGGGGTCGGTGAGTACAACGTTGCGGCAGAGCATATCCACGAGCGGACCTACTACCACATACACGCCTTCGTCAACGTAAATTTCGAAATCGAGGTTGCCGGACTTACGGTAGGTGAAGAGCTCGTCCGCCTCCTCCCTCGCTACGGGCGGAAGTTTATCAAGCTCGGCAACAAGCTCGTCCAGAAGGGGCTGCAAGCCCTCGCCGCTGACAGCAGTTATGGGGAAAATTTTATACTTTCTGCCGTACTTCTTTTTGAACGCCCTGATATTTTCTTCGGCGCCGTACACGTCGCACTTGTTGAGCGCAATTACCTGCGGCAGAGAGGCCAGCTTTTTGGAATACTCTGAAAGCTCGGCGTTTATTTTTTTGAAATCTTCTATTGGGTCACGCCCCTCGCTGCCCGATATATCCACGACGTGCAGAAGAAGGCGGGTGCGCTCGATATGGCGCAGAAAATCGTGACCGAGGCCTGCGCCCTGCGCCGCGCCCTCGATAAGGCCGGGAATGTCCGCAGCAACAAAGGACTTATCGTACACGCGCACAACGCCGAGATTGGGTGAGAGCGTTGTGAAGTGATAATTTGCAACCTTTGGACGGGCAGCTGAAATTTTTGAAAGCAGAGTGCTCTTGCCCACATTGGGGAAACCTATTATTCCCACATCGGCAATAACTTTGAGTTCAAGAATAAGCTCGTGCGGCTCGGTCTTTTCGCCCTTCTGGGCAAAGTTGGGCGCGTGCCTGCGCGAAGTGGTGAAGCGGGTATTGCCCTTGCCGCCCCTGCCGCCTTCGGCTATGAGCTTTTTTTCACCGTCGGAAAACATATCGGCTATGACCGTACCCGTGGCCGCGTCCTTTACGACCGTACCTACGGGCACCTTGATTACGACGTCCGCCCCGCCCCTGCCGAAACAGAGGTTGGTTCCGCCTTTTTCACCGTTTTCGGCGACGTATTTGCGCGTATAGCGAAAGGGCAGAAGGTCTGTCTGCCCTCTGTCCGCAACGATGTATATATCGCCGCCCTTTCCGCCGTCGCCGCCGTCGGGACCGCACGCGGGCTTGCCCTTATACGACTTGAATGAATTCATTCCGTCGCCGCCGTCGCCCGATTTTATTGTTATTTTTACCTTATCGGTAAAGCTGTTTCTATCTGCCATCTTTATAAATTTTAAGCCATTCGTCTGCGCGTTCGCACATCTCGGCGTTGGTCTCCGTCTTGTTTATCATTGAATAAAGGCTTTCGTTGCCGAACTGCTTGCCAAGCATCTGGCGAAGCCTGTATGAAAGACTGAGCTCGCCTTCGCTTAAAAGCAGCTCCTCCTTGCGCGCGCCCGAGGCCTTTATGTCTATTGCGGGGAACACGCGCCTTTCGGCAAGCTCGCGCGAGAGCACTATTTCCATATTTCCCGCAGACTTGAATTCTTCATAAATTACGTCGTCCAGCCTGCTGCCCGTATCGATGAGCGCTGTGGCGATAATTGTAAGCGAGCCGCCGTCCTCTATGTTGCGCGCCGCGCCGAAGAACTTGCGCGGTTCTATCAGCGCCTGCGGGTCTAATCCGCCCGAGAGCATTCTGCCGGAGTTTGTTACAGAGTTATAGGCACGGGTGAGCCTTGTTATGCTGTCCATAAGGATTACGACGTCCTTGCCCGCCTCCACGAGGCGCTTTGCGTGCTCCAATGCGAGCGTTGCCGCGTGGATATGGTGATGCTCGCCCTTATCGAAGGTGGAATACACCACCTGCGCGCCGTTTACCGTGCGGCGTATATCGGTGACCTCTTCAGGGCGCTCGTCTATGAGCAGCACGATAACGCAGGTCTCGGGATAGTTATCCGTTATGGCGCAGGCAATGTCCTTTAAAATGGTGGTCTTGCCCGCCTTGGGAGGGGAAACTATCAGGGCGCGCTGACCCTTGCCTATCGGCGAAAACAGGTCTATCACCCTGTCTGTAAGCGTGCCGCCGCGGCGCTCTAAAGTGTAGCGCTCGTCGGGATAGCACGGAACAAGACGTTCAAAGACGGCGCGCGGATTGAGCATATCGGGACGCACGCCGTTTACGCTGATTATATATGTCGCGCCCGGGCATTCGCCCTCTTTGCGGCGCTTTGCCTTGCACGTTATAAAATCGCCTTCGCGCAGGCGGAAGCGGTTTACAAACGAGGTATGGACGAACACGTCGCCGCCCGAAGTAACTTCAAAGTTGTGCGTGCGCAAAAACCAGAACTTATCGGAGAACTCGAGTATGCCCGTATATACCTTTTCATCGTCGTCGTATTCAGAAACGGAGTTGACGGAAAAATCGACGGGAGCGTCCTCTTCGGGCTTTTTCTCCTCGTCGGGATATTCGGCTATAACTCCGCCGTAAAACGCCTTGCATCTGTCTACAAGGGCAACCACCTCTTTATCGAAGGCGTCCGACTTGGGAGGCGCACCCTTGGCTGAGCGCGGAACGGGCGCACTTTTACATTCGGCTATATCCAGTATACAGCCGATGAGCGGTTCCTTATTCATATCCGCGGGACGCTTTACTCCAACCGCCCTGCCGATTTGCCTGAGATCATAGATACTGCGTTTTTCGAGTTCGTCCTTAAGTTGCTGCAATAAATCGCCCACTCTCAATCCTCGACCTTTTCCATAACTATTACTTTGGTGCAGTCTCCGCCGAGATCTTCGCGCGAGATGTCTATTTCCGAACCCGCGCTTTCAACCTCGTCCTCTTCGAACAGGTCGGTAAACTGCTCCACTTTATCTACATCGAGTTTCTTTCCCCTCTCGCGGTAGTGCATAGGAATTACAATGTCGGGCATTATTCTGTCTACAAATTCCTTTGCCTGCTCGGCGTCTATGGTATATGTTCCGCCGACGGGGATAAGCAGCACGTCTACGGGGAGGAGCGCCTCGATAAGCTCTGTTGAGCACTCTTCGCCCAAATCGCCGAGGTGGCATACCTCTATTCCGTCCATGCTGAATTTGAAAATAATGTTTTCCCCGCGCAGTTTTCCGCCTTCATTGTCGTGGAAGCTCTTTATTGAGTTGATTTCCACGCCGGGGAGATCGTAGCTGCCTTCCTTATCTATCACAACGGGATTGCCGCCCACTTCGTTGACGGCGTCGTGATCGTAATGATGATGTGAAACGGTAACCGCGTCGGCGGATACTTTGGGCATAGAGCAGCCTAAACTTTGTGCGTACGGGTCAGTGACGATTGTCGTGCCCGTACTTTCGACGAGCTGAAAGCTGGAATGTCCTAAATACCTGATTTTCATAAAATCTGAATTTTTCTCCTATGGCCTTAGGCCAAAAGCATGATAAAATATATATATTCTGCCGCGACGGTTTATTTTACCGCACACGGAGAGTATTGACTTATTATTATATTACATTCTGCCGCAATTTATCTGCTGCAGGAAAATATCTTATTGTTTTTATATAAGCTGTAACCTGTCTGCAACTTTTTTACAGCACGCCGAAGTTATTGACTTATCGAGGCAACATAACAACGCCTTTCGCGCAGTTCGACTTTTACACAGCCGCGCTTTTTTATACGGTGCTGAATTTTGTTTACGGCGGACAGAGGCAAACCTTTTTTCACTGTTTGGGGCGGGGCGTACGCTTACCGTCCCTTTCCTTTATTTTTTCGGCGGTGAAGATAAGCTCGGTAGGCTCTGCCTCCTCACCCTGAACATAGGAAATGGTGACCGTGCAGCCGTCGGGACGGAGAGTTGCGCCCAGCGCTGCTGTAAATACGGGGAAGACAAACTTGCGGCCACTCTCGGAGAGGACACATTCGGTCTTGTCCCCCTCCCTGAAATTCATTACAAAGGTAAGCCTGCCGCTCCTGCGCTGTATGAGTTCGCCGTCGCAGTATTCAAGGCGACAGTCGTCGCCGTCGGTGCGGTATTGCACGGTAAAGCCGCCGTCCGCAACCGTAAGCTCGCCGAGCGAAAGCGTGTGCAGGCTCTGCGTCCCTGCACGCGAAAATACGGCAACCTTAACCTTCATTTACTTTTTCCTCTGTGGCGCAAGCCGCAACCAAGCGGGCGCATGCGCCCCCGATAAAAAACTTTAAGATTAAAAGACCTTTCAAATTGCCCTTCGATGCGCGTCTGAAAAAATGTGAATACCGCGACAAAAACTTTATACTATTGCATACTACTTGTAATGCGCCGCAACCACGCTGAAACAGCAAGCGCCGCAAATTATGTGCGCCCTGCCGCAAAAAAGGACTTTGCAAAGCGCTGTATCAAAGCTTGAAAACTATTTTAAAAGAGTTATTTTTATGCCGTCGTCCGAAGCCTTTTCGCGCTGGCCTGAGAACATCTCCCTGCCCTCTTTAAGCACGCCGCGCAGCACCTCTTCGTCTGCGCCGTCTATCGCAGACTTGATTTGCGAAAGGTTGGCAATGAGTTCGCCTATGCGCGCCGAAAGATTGGCGGAGTTCAGAAGATAAAGCTCTGACCACACGCCCTCGTCCACGCCGGCAATCCTTGTCATATCCTGGAAACTACCGCCGGTAAAGCCCAGGCAGCTCTCTATTTCGCCGTCCTTGACGTATGCGTTTGAGACGACGTGCGCAAGCTGCGAGGTATAGGCTATCTTCCTGTCGTGCACTTCGGCAGAACATTCAACGATAACCCTGAAGCCCATCTCTTTAGTGAGTTTTTTTATGGTGAGCAGCGCGGCCGCATCGGTTTTGGGGCAGGAGGTTATGACCATGCTTGCCCTGTCGAACAGGTCGACGCAGGCGTTTTGTATGCCTGAAACTTCCTTGCCCGCCATGGGGTGAGTGCCTACATATAAGAAGTTGCGGGGGCGGGAATATATCTCGCGCTCCATATACCCCTTTACGCCGCAGATATCGGCGACGATTGCGCCGTCCTTGAAAACATTGGCGTTTATAAACTGCACTGCGGCGCGCGGAGGAAGAGCGACGAACACTACGTCGTACTCTTCAAACCCCGCCGCGGGGGCGGCTATTATGTTGTTCCTCAGGGCATATTCCAAGGGCGCAGGCGAGCGGTTGTAGCCGTCCGCTTTATACCCCGCCCTGCGGAGCGCCATGCACAGCGACCCGCCTATGAGCCCGAGCCCCGCAACGCATATTTTCATACCGTATAAAAACCATTTTACTTTTTTCTTTTCGAACATTATAGCATATAAATCCGTTTAATTCAAATAAATTGACGATATTGTACAAAAATCTTTTTGCAGCAAAAAATGCGCCAAAAAAATGGGTTTTCCTGGTGTGAAATTACCTTTACGCGGTTGACATTCTTTGTCCGATAAACTATAATTGAATTGTTAAAAAAATATTGATTCAAGGAGAACGATATTATATGAACAAAATGTCTGTAAAAGACCTCAAAGACCTCAAAGGTAAAAAAGTACTCGTTCGCTGCGACTTCAACGTCCCCATGAAGGACGGTAAAATCACGGACGAAAACAGAATTCAGGGTGCGCTTCCCACCATCAAATATCTGCTTGACAACGGCGCAAAAGTTACGCTTTGCTCGCACCTCGGCAAGCCTCACCCCATCTTCTCCGAAACCTTTAAGCTCAATAAAAAAGACCAGAAGAAGGTTGACGCAGGCGAAACTACCGCCGAAGCCATCGAGGCTAAGGCGCGCAAGGAAGAGCCCGTTAAACTTACTCTTGCTCCCGTCGCTGCAAGGCTCAACGAGCTGCTCGGCGGCAAAGTTACTTTCGCAAAGGACGTTATAGGCCCCGACGCAAAGGCAAAGCGCGACGCGCTTGCAGACGGCGAAGCCGTACTTCTTGAAAACCTCCGCTTCCACTGGGAAGAGGAAAAGAACGTTGAATCGTTCTGCAAAGCACTCGCTTACGACGCTGAAATCTATGTTAACGATGCGTTCGGCACGGCACACCGCGCTCACGCTTCAACAGCCGGCATAGTTCAGTACGGTATCATAAAGGCTGCCGTATGCGGCTTCCTTATCG
Source organism: Candidatus Coproplasma excrementigallinarum (assembly GCA_018714625.1). Classification (GTDB taxonomy): domain Bacteria; phylum Bacillota; class Clostridia; order Christensenellales; family Borkfalkiaceae; genus Coproplasma; species Coproplasma excrementigallinarum. The sequence continues at coordinate 4,165 of DVNE01000001.1, read as the reverse complement.
AAAAGGAGCTCACCGTTATGGCAGACACGCTTGAGCATCCCGTTCGTCCCTTCGTTGCCATACTCGGCGGCGCAAAGGTTGCAGACAAGCTCAACGTTATAAACAACCTGCTTGAAAAGTGCGATACGCTTATTATCGGCGGCGGCATGGCTTACACCTTCCTCAAGGCAAAGGGCTACGAAGTTGGTACATCCCTTCTCGACGAGGAGAAAGTTGAATACTGCAAGCAGATGATGGAAAAGGCTGAAAAGCTCGGCAAGGAGCTGCTTCTTCCCATAGATACCGTTGTTACCTCCGCCTTCCCCGACCCCATCGATGCACCCATAGAGGTTGAAACCGTTCCCGCAAACGCCATTCCCGCAGACAAGATGGGCATGGACATCGGCGAAAAGACGAGAGCTTTGTATGCTGAAAAGGTACACACCGCAAAGTCGGTTATCTGGAACGGACCTATGGGCGTGTTCGAGAACCCCACCCTTGCAAAGGGCACGATAGCAGTTGCTCAGGCGCTTGCTGACGTATACGGCAAGTGCACCACCATTATCGGCGGCGGCGACAGCGCGGCAGCCATTCAGCAGCTCGGATTTGCAGATAAGGTTACCCATATCTCTACCGGCGGCGGCGCATCGCTTGAACTGTTCGAGGGCAAAGTGCTTCCCGGCATTGCCTGCCTTAACGACAAGGCCTGAAATTGCAAAATAAATAAAACTCAGTCTGAATAAAATCAGGGTGCGGCGGCGGGTCTTTTCCCGCCGCCGCAAATAAAAATTGCGCCTTATATAAAACGTGTTAAACAAATCGTGCCTTAAATAAAGCGCGAGCAAATAAAATATAAAGAGCCGCACAAACTTTTGCGGAATTAATGAAGTGCGGCTGGCTTTAAAACCAATCGGCAACCCAAAAACAGATTGGCGCGCATATATGCGCGAAATAACCGCAAAAAACAAACAGATATTTATAGGAGAGGACAATGGAAAGGAAACCTTTTATTGCAGGAAACTGGAAAATGAATATGACCGCAGAAAGCGGTGCAAAACTTATTAAAGAGCTTATCCCCCTTGTAAAGGATGCAGACTGCGACGTAGCGCTTTGCGTACCCGCAATACTTATCCCCGCAATGACTGAGGCGGCAAAGGGCAGCAATATAGCCATCGGCGCTGAAAATATGCACTGGGAGCCCAAGGGCGCATATACCGGTGAAATTTCTGCCGATATGCTCAAGGAATACGGCGTAAAGTACGTTATTATAGGTCACAGCGAAAGAAGGCAGTACTTCGGCGAAACGGACGAAACGGTAAACAAGCGCACCAAGGCCGTGCTTGCCGCAGGAATGACGCCAATAATGTGCATAGGCGAAACGCTTGAACAGCGCGAGGGCGGAATAACCGAGGAAGTGCTTGCAAAACAGCTTGAGACCGACCTTGCAGGCGTTGAGGACGTAACCAAGGTTGTAATCGCATACGAGCCCGTATGGGCAATCGGCACGGGCAGGACTGCCACCGACGAGCAGGCGCAGGAGACCATTGCATATATCCGCAAGAAGATAGGCGAACTCTTCTGCCCCAAGTGCGCGGCAAAAGTTATAATACAGTACGGCGGCTCTATGAATGCCGGCAACTGCAAGGGACTTATGGCTCAGCCCGACATAGACGGCGGTCTCATCGGCGGCGCTTCGCTCAAGCTTGACTTCGCAACCATTGTAAACTACAACAAGTAAACTTAAGCTGCAATCAGGCGTTTATAAACTACTGGCTTTAAAGGCGGTGCGCGGGTTTTGCCCGCGCACCGCCTGATTTTTTAATAGTTAAGATATTTTCAACTGATTTTTTTAATATTTAAACAGCTTTATTTTTTTTCAGAAGGCTCTTTGGACGGCTCGGTTCTGTCGCCCTCACCTCCATCGTCCCTGTCGGTTGCAACGCTGCGACTTATTCTGCTGAGATAAATTACGCATAGTATCTTTTGAGAGAGAATAATTTTCAATAAGAAAAATTCAACTACTGCCGCAGCAACTCCTATCGCCATCCATACAAGCCAACATAAAAATCTGCTGTCAATACCTATTATACGCATCCCCGTTGCATCAATTATACCACCGATAAAAAACGCTATAAGCGTCAATACTGCAATAATGAGCGGTAAACGGGCATAGAGCTTAAAGTAGGGTGTCTGCCGTTCTTCACTAATCAACGGGTGTCTTTTTTTACTTAGCGGTTCGCCGCTGTTCTCCGCGGCATAAACATCCTGAACAGGCTCTTGAGCGATTTGCTCAGACTTGTTTCCCTCCGAAGTATTTTCCTGCTTGTCCTTATCTTTTTTTCCGAATTCTGCATCCCACATAATAACCTCTCCTTTCTTTGCTCGGCTATGCAATACTTTAACATAACCGTGCAGAAATATCAAGTCTTTTTTATTGAACAGCGCAGCTGAGCAAAGCTGAAAAGAGCGCTGTTATCACATAGAAAAAATACTTTTAAAAATATAAATTACAGTGTTTTTTATTTGTTGCAAATTACCTTACAAATGGTATATAATACAAGTGTACAAAAATTCAAAGAGGATTTCTTATGGCAAAAAAACCTTATGCAATCATAATTATGGACGGCTATGGACTTGCCCCCGCAGGTCCCGGCAACGCCATCTCTATCGACGGCAGCAAAAACGTAAACGAGCTAATTAAAAATTACCCCTCCGCCACCCTCGGCGCAAGCGGACTTTCGGTCGGCCTTCCCGACGGGCAGATGGGCAACAGTGAAGTGGGTCACCTCAATATGGGCGCAGGCCGCATAATTTATCAGGACCTCACCAGAATAACCAAATCCATTGAGGACGGCGACTTCTTTGAAAATCCCGCTCTGTTGAAGGCAATGGAGAACGCCAAAAACGCAGGTAAAAAACTGCACCTTTACGGCCTTCTCTCCAACGGCGGCGTACACAGCCACATTACCCACCTCTTCGCTCTTCTGGAAATGGCAAAGAGAAACGATCTTAAGGATGTTTACGTACACTGCTTTACAGACGGCAGGGACGTTTCCCCCACCTCCGGCGCAGGCTTTGTGCGCGAACTTCAGAGCAAGATAGACGAGATAGGCTGTGGCAAAATAGCAGATGTCTGCGGCAGATACTACGCAATGGACCGCGACAACAACTGGGATCGTGTGGAAAAGGCTTACGATATGCTCACGCTCGGCGAGGGCATAAAGTGCGAAAATGCGGCCGACGCGCTGGAAGAGAGCTACAAAGAGGGCGTCACCGACGAATTTGTAAAGCCTACCAAGGTATATGAAGACGGCAAACCCGTTGGACTTATCGAAAAAGGCGACAGCATAATCTGCTTCAATTTCCGCCCCGACAGAGCAAGAGAGATAACCCGCGCATTCTCTCAGGAGCAGTTCATAGTACCCAAGGGTACTGCCTTTGAAAGAAAGACAGGCTTTATTGCACCCGTCTACGTATGCTTCACCGTATACGACGCAACATTTGAGGGCGTTGAGATAGCTTTCCCCGAAAAGCACATCAAAAACACTTTAGGCGAATACCTTGCCTCTCTCGGCAAAAAGCAGCTCAGAATTGCCGAAACCGAGAAGTACGCACACGTTACATTCTTCTTCAACGGCGGCGTAGAGGCACCCAACCCCGGCGAAGTGCGCGACCTTATCCCTTCGCCCAAGGTTGCAACATACGACCTGCAGCCCGAAATGAGCGCATACCTTGTGACCGACAAAGTTATTGAGGAGCTGAACACGGGCAACTTTGACGTGGTTATACTTAACTTTGCCAACTGCGACATGGTAGGCCACACCGGCGTTATACCCGCAGCAGTAAAGGCTGTACACGTTGTTGACGAATGCGTTAAGCGCGTAACCGATAAAATACTTGAAATGGGCGGCTCTGCCATACTCACGGCAGACCACGGCAACGCAGATAAGATGATAGGCGAAGACGGCAAACCCTTCACCGCCCACACCACAAACCGCGTGCCCGTTGTGCTCGTCTCCAATGAGTTCAAAAATGTAGCTCTGCGCAAGGACGGCATACTTGCCGACATAGCCCCCACCCTCCTTACGGTTATGGGACTGCCCGTACCCGAAGAAATGACTGGCAAGTGCCTCATTGAAAAGTAATTGCAAAATATCTGTATATGTTAAAGACGGCCGCGCGGCAA
>DVNE01000027.1 GCA_018714625.1 Candidatus Coproplasma excrementigallinarum | reverse complement strand
AAATTTTCGCCCGCGCCGCTTGCTTGTGTGACACTTTTAGTCAAATGACGTTTTACAGATAAATTTACATTTAAATTTTAAGTGTCTGATGATGCTGTTATAACTGTATAGCACAATATGATTACTGCCCTATGGCAGTATTCTTTCGTCTGGTCTGAACGGCTTGTATTCCACACTCGCCGCCGTAACAAGGTAAACCTCATTCGCCCCGCAGGATAGCAGTTTGCGGCTCACCTCTTCGGCTGTCGCACCCGTAGTCAGCACATCGTCTACCAAAAGTACGCGCTTGCCCTTTATTTTCTGTCGCTCGGTTACCTCAAAACAGCCTTTAAGGTTGTCCGTTCGCTCCCGTTTAGAGAGCGACTTCTGGTCGTCGGTGTCACGCTTTTTTGTGAGCGCGTGCACGAGCGGGAGCTCCAACCTCTGCGCAACAACCTCGGCAAGCAATTCGCCCTGGTTGTAGCCGCGCTCTCTTCTGCGCTTTTTGGTTATGGGCACATAGGTTACGCAGTCGCAGGCTGGCAACTTTTTTGCCTTTTCGGCCATGAGGTTGCCCAGATAGTTTTTAAGGTACTTTGCTCCGCGTTTGAATTTGAGTACCAGCTTCGCTCCGCCGTCAGAGTATATAATGGCGGAGGCCGCGCGTTTGAACAGCGGCGCTTCTGATTTACATTCAAGGCATATCTCGGGACGCGCCGTCTTTCTGCCGCACACGGGGCATACGGTCTTGTTGTTCAGTTCAACTTCAGCCGCGCACTTCCTGCAAAGGTTGCTCCCGTCAAAAACTTCCGTTCCGCAAAGGTCGCACGTTATGTTCTGCGGAAACAGACTTTCGCGTATGGCGGCAAAAAATTCTTTTGCTTTCATGATTAAAAAGGTTTTTACCGCAAAATCGACGTGCTTTACATAATTGTTTGCGGCATATATGCGTTCAGATTGTCAGTTGCGGCAAACTGTGCAAAATGCGTTCCGTTTGCCGTGGATTTTCAGCAAAAAAGCTGTTAATTGCGGCATATCCCCAGCTCAATCAAGCCTTGCAGGGGTACGTCCTGTCAGTTGAGGTACTTTCTTAAATCGTCCACTCTGTCGGTCTTTTCCCAGGGGAAGTTAGGTCTGCCGAAATGTCCGTAGGCCGCCGTCTCAAGGTATATGGGTCTGCGCAGGCCGAGCGTCTCAATTATGGCGTAGGGGCGCAGGTCAAATTCCCTGCTTATAATTTCGGCAAGTCTGTCGTCTGGCAGTTTGCCCGTGCCGTAGGTGTTGACGAATATTGATACGGGCTTTGATACGCCTATCGCATACGCCACCTGCAGCTCCATTTCGTCTGCAAGCCCTGCGGCTACAAAGTTTTTGCACACGTAGCGCGCCATATATGCAGAGGAGCGGTCTACCTTGGTGGGGTCTTTGCCGGAAAAAGCTCCGCCGCCGTGCGCGCACCTGCCGCCGTAGGTATCAACAATTATCTTTCTGCCCGTAAGGCCGCTGTCGCCCTCAGGTCCGCCTATTTCAAACCTGCCCGTGGGGTTGATGTAGTACTTTGTCCTGCCGTCCAAAAGCTCCTTGGGGATAACGCTCTCTATGACGTATTTCTTGATGTCCTCTCTCAGCATATCCTGGTAGACGTTTTCGTTGTGCTGGGCAGAAACTACCACGGTGTCTACGCGCACGGGCTTTCTTCCGTCGTACTCCACGGTAACCTGCGTCTTTCCGTCGGGGCGGAGGTAGGGCAGCAGTCCGCACTTCCTCACATCGGAAAGGCGCTTGGCCATTCTGTTGGCAAGGTGCGCGGTGAGCGGCATATACTCAGCTGTCTCGTTGCAGGCGTAGCCGAACATCATTCCCTGGTCGCCCGCGCCGATAAGGTCGTTGAGGTCGCCGCCTGTGCGGTTTTCGAGCGAGCTGTCCACGCCCATGGCTATATCGGGGCTCTGCCTGTGCAGGGCAAGGTTTATGTGGCAGTTGTCCGCGCGGAAGTTGCCGAACGTATAACCGACTTTTGCCATTACGTCGCGCGCTATCTTCTTGTATTTGACCTTTGCGGTGGTGGTAATTTCACCCATTATAAGTATCTGATTGTACGCCGCGCAACACTCGATGGCGCAGCGGGCCATGCTGTCCTGCGCCAGAACGGCGTCAAGAATGCCGTCCGAAATCTGGTCGCAAAGCTTATCGGGATGTCCCTCGGTAACGCTTTCGCTTGTAAAAAGTTTTCTCATAAAATACCTTTATATAAATAAAATTTTTTTCAGAAAAGTGGGATAAAAGCGGGGTGAATGGTGCTTTTTATGGCGTTTTTTGCGTTCAAAGCAAAAAATAAAGCCCCGCGGGCCGCGGGGCAACTTCTGCAAGAATATTTACCCCATCGGTACGGCATTAGCACCTTGAGCACTGTTTTATGCACAGGTTGCTGTGTGGTCAAAGGGCCGTTCCCTCGCACACTCTTTATAGGTTATGGCAAGAGTATATCATTAGTTTAAACGGCTGTCAAACAAATTGGCCGCTTTTATTGCATTACTAAAAAAAATGTTTTATAATACTGGTATGAATTGTACACAGTGCCCCGTCGCCTGCGGAGCCGACCGCTCGCAGCGCAACGGCTATTGCTCCGTGCAGGGGATAAAAATTGCAAAATACTATCTGCATCCGTTTGAAGAGCCGGTTATTTCCTTTAAAAATGGCAGCGGCTGCGTATTCTTCTGCGGCTGCTCTTTAAAGTGCAGGTTTTGCCAGAATTTTGAAGTCTCCCGCGCGCTGCGCGGCAAAAACTTCACCGTAAAGGAGCTTGCGGATATCTTTAAAGAGCTTGAAGATATGGGTGCGGACAACATAAACCTCGTAAATCCCACGCACTATCTTTCACACATAAAAGAGGCACTCTCCATATACAGACCGTCAATTCCCATTGTTTACAACACTCACGGCTATGAAAAAATTGAGAGCCTTGAAGAGGCGGACGAGTTTGTCGATATCTGGCTTACCGACCTCAAGTTTATAAGCGGCGAGCTTGCCGCACGCTATACCTCCCGCCCCGACTATGCAAAGTACGCCCTTCCCGCCGTAAAATTTATGGCTGAAAAGCAGCCTCTCTTCAGCGATGAAGGCAAGATGCTCAAGGGCTGCATAGTCCGTCACCTGATAATGCCGCTCGGAGTGGAGGACTCTTTAAAGGTTGTGGAGTTTGTGTCAACTCTTCCCCGCACGGTGTATTTCAGTCTTATGAGCCAGTACACGCCCTGCGGCGATATAGAGGGCTTCCCCGAGCTCCAGCGGAAAATCACCGCCCGCGAATATAAAAAGGTGCTCGCTGCCGTTGAGGCGGCGGGGCTTGAAAACGTCTTTTTGCAGGAGCGCAAGAGCGCGGAAAAAGACTTCATTCCCAAGTGGGACTTTTAAATTTCAACACAGCGGATAAAGTAAAATACCCATATGCTTGTAACTTTCAATGATGTAAACTTTGCCTACGCGGGCAATTCTATACTAAGTAATATAACTTTTTCTGTAAACGAGGGCGAAAGAGTGGGTCTTATAGGCGAAAACGGAGCCGGTAAGACCACTCTGCTTAAACTGATAGGCGGCGAACTTCTGCCTGAAAGCGGAGAAATTCAGCGCAAGAACGGCGCGTCCTTTGGCTTTTTGCAGCAGAACGGCGGGCTTGAATCGGACGGCACGGTATGGACGCAGATGATGGAGGCGGTAAAGCCGCAGACGGACGCCGTTGCCCGTCTTTCGTCGCTCTCGGCGCAGCTTTCTTCCGTCGAATACGGCAGCGAGCAGTACAGAGTACTTGCGGCAAAGTACGAATCCCTGGAAAAATTCATAGCCGCGCACGATTGCTACAACGCCGAAGTGCGCGTAAAGACCGTACTCGGCGGTATGGGCTTCAGCGGACTTTATGAACAGAAGATTTCCACAATGTCGGGCGGGGAAAAGACAAGGCTCAAGCTTGCGCGCCTGCTGCTTGAAGAGCCCGACCTCTTAATTCTGGACGAGCCCACCAACCACCTTGATATAAAAACGCTGTTCTGGCTGGAGGACTATCTTTCCTCCTTCAAGGGCGCGGTGCTCACCGTCTCGCACGACAGGTATTTTCTCGACCGCACCGCGGGCAGAATACTCGAGATAGAGAACAAAAAATTATATTCCTACCGCGGCAACTATTCAAAGTATAAAATTCTCAAGGCCAAGCGCGTTGCGCTCGAACAGAAGGAGTACGAACGTCAGCAGGAGGAGCGCGCAAAGCTGCAGGACTATGTGGACAGAAACATAGTGCGCGCCACCACGGCAAAGTCGGCGCAGAGCAGGGTAAAACAGCTCGAGCGGATGGAACTTTTAGAAAAGCCGTACACGCCCCCTCAGCCGCCACGCTTTAAGTTTGTGTATCCCGTACAGAGTGCGGAAAAGGTGCTCGACGTGGAAAACCTCACGCTCACTGCGGGCAATAAGCAGCTCTTTTCGGGCGCGTCGTTTATTCTTACGCGCGGCAAAAGGCTGGCGATAGTGGGCGAAAACGGTGCGGGCAAATCGACTTTATTAAAGCTGATAGCCTCAGGCGGAGGCGAGCATTGCGTTCTCGGCAGGTTTGTGCGCACGGCGTATTATGACCAGGAAGCGCTCAATTTAAACGCCGAAAACACCGTTCTTGACGAGCTGTGGGGCAGGCACGTTGCCTCCTCGCAGACGGACGTGCGCGCCCGCCTTGCGCGCAGCGGACTCTCGGCGGAGGATATCTATAAAAAAGTCGGCGAACTTTCCGGCGGGGAGAGGGCAAAACTTGCGCTGTGCGTGCTTGAATCGGAAGAGGGTAATCTGCTCCTTCTGGACGAGCCGACCAACCATCTTGACTTGCCCGCAAGGGAGAGCCTTGAGCAGGCGCTCAAGGAATATAACGGCACTCTGATTTTTGTAAGTCACGACAGGTATTTTATATCCGCACTCTCGGACTGCGTTGCGGAAATAGATGGCGGAGCGCTCGGCTTTTACGAGGGCGGGTACGAAACGTACCGCGAAGAGAAGGAAAAGCTTGCAGAAGCGGAGGAGGAAGAGCGTGACCTTCTGAGCAGGGCGGCATATGCCGAGCGCAAAAAAGAGAGCTACCGCTCTAAAAAAGACCGCGCGGCAGAGGCGGCGTTAAAGGCGCGCGTAAAGCAGATTGAGGCCGATATATGCCTCAACGAATCGCGTGAAGAGCAAATTCAGGCGCAGCTTGCAGATCCCGCCGTGACCTCGGATTATAAAAAAATGGCAGAGCTCTGCAAGGAGCTCGAAGATATAAAAAAACAGCAGGAAGAACTTTATCTTGAGTATGAAAAACTTATTTAAGTCTTTAAAATTCCCTAAATCGGGAAAGAAAGAGGCGGAAGAGAGCGTTGAAGAGGAGCAGAGGGAACAGGCACCCGCAGCGGAAGAACCTCCCGTTGAACAGCCTGACGCGCCCAAAGGTGCGGATGAGCAGGAAGAGCGCGTGGTGCGCCACACAATCTCGGCCGAAGAGACGTTCACTCTTGCAAAGGATGTGTACGATTTGCGCAGCTTTTTCAAAACGGTATATTCCAACCGTGCGGTGATTGCGCGCAGACTCAACATTTTTTCGCTCATATGCAGCCTTATTTTTACAATGTTCTACACGGCGTACACCGTGTGGATAGTTGTGGCTGGGCGGCTTTCGGTAGGCGTCGAAATCACGCTGTACTGCCTGCTCGGTGTATATGTCGCATTCGTCATAGTGCTGGTTGTCACAACGGTGTTTGCCGGCAAGGTTACCACAAAAACGGTAAAAAAATATAATAAAGCACTTAAAATTTTCCGTTTCTGCATAAGGGTGGTCTCCATAGCTATGGCGATTGTCGCCATAGTCATAGGCGCCGCCAGCGAAAGCCCCGCCGCAGTCGCCCTTCAGACGGTGTTTGTAGTAATATCCATAATCTTAATCATAATTCAGGCAGTGCCGCTCATTTTCGGTGGATTTTCCAATCTTGTCAGATGGGCGCTTGCGCCTGCAAAAGGCAGGGCAAGATTTTCAGTGGTACTGCTTGAGTGGTACGAGCTTGTGCGTAGCGGTTCGGCAACTTCGCCCGCGGCAAGCAAAATTTCGCCCAAGTACCTCGACGATATCAACAGATGCATAGACGGGTTTTTAATCCCCCGTCTCGGCAAAAATTACATAACTTCCATAACCGCGCAGGATATATATGACGCCGCCGAGGCCGTTCCCGAAGATCTTAAAGATATTGCCGAGGGCATATTCAAGCGCGTATTTGCCTATGCGGAGGAGTGCGGGTATGTCAACCACAACCCCACCAAGGCAATGCAGCTTGAAGATAACCTTGTAGAGCCCGAAAAAAAGCCCCGCCGCACAATAAAGACGCGACTTATGGATTTGGGCAAAAGAATAGGCAAGTCGATTGTGAAGAGCTATCTTGACGACGAGCAGAAGAAGGGTTGATTATAACTGTTCAGGAAGAGTTTGTTGTAGCTGTTTAATTTGAGTTGCACGATTTGCAAAGTGCTGTCTGCAGACTTTTTCCACGTTCAGAGTTTTGCTCGGAAATTTGAATTGGACGGCACATATGCCCGAATTAAAGGCAGGCAAACAGCATTTTGAACGGCACAAAATCAATTAACGATAGAAAGATTTTATAAGCCCGCCCGCAAAAATTTTTGCGGGCGGGCTTTGAATAGAACGACTTTTATAATTGTGTGAATTACAGTTAAACCTCAATTAAAAGTGCTTTAATTAAAATTTGTGTAAATAAAAATCTTGACAAAACGCAAAAAAATACCGCGCCGAAAAGCGCGGTATTTTAATTTAAAAAAATGTTTTTATCAGAATTTTGTCATCTTGGTGAGGTAGCCTTCAAGCTCGTCTATGTTCAGCCTTATCTGCTCCATGCTGTCGCGGTCGCGCACGGTTACGGTGTTGTTCTCCAAAGTCTGGAAGTCAACGGTTATGCAGTAGGGTGTGCCTATCTCGTCCTGCCTGCGGTAGCGCTTGCCTATCGAACCGGTCACGTCGTAGGTGACGGAAAAGCTCTTTGCAAGCTCGGCGTAAAGTTTTTCCGCCTTTTCTGAAAGGTTCTTCTGCAGAGGAAGTATAGCCGCCTTATAGGGCGCAAGGAAGGGGTGCAGGTGCAGCACTGTGCGCACGTCGTTCTTCTCTGCGTTCACGACTTCCTCGTCGTAGGCGTCGGTAAGCACTGCAAGCACGGTGCGCTCTACGCCCAGCGAGGGCTCTATTACATAGGGTATATATTTTTCGCCCGTTACGGGGTCGGTGTGCTCCATGTTCTCGCCGCTCTCGTTCTGGTGCTGTGTAAGGTCGTAGTCCGTTCTGTCGGCAACGCCCCAAAGCTCGCCCCAGCCGAAGGCATAGTAGTATTCAAAGTCGGTCGTCGCCTTGGAATAGAACACCAGTTCCTCGGGCGAGTGGTCGCGCATTCTTAAATTCTCTTCCCTGATACCAATTGAAAGCAGCCAGTTTTTGCAGTAGTTCTTCCAGTAGCCGAACCATTCAAGGTCTGTTCCGGGTTTGCAGAAGAATTCAAGCTCCATCTGTTCAAATTCGCGAACGCGGAATATGAAGTTGCCGGGCGTTATTTCGTTGCGGAACGATTTGCCTATCTGGCCAATGCCGAAGGGCACGCGCATACGCGTGGAGCGCTGAACGTTTTTGAAGTCTACAAAGATGCCCTGCGCCGTTTCGGGACGGAGGTAGACGGTGTTCACGCTGTCTTCAGTTACGCCCTGGAATGTTTTGAACATAAGGTTGAACTTTCTTATGGGCGTAAAGTCGCTCTTGCCGCACACGGGGCATACCACGTTGTGTTCCTTTATAAAGGCCTCCATGGCGTCGTTGTCCATGGCCTCAACCTTTACGTCGAGCTTGTGCTTTTTGCAGTATTCCTCTATAAGGTTATCTGCTCTGTGGCGCGTCTTGCAGTTTTTGCAGTCCATAAGCGGGTCAGAAAATCCGCCGATATGTCCCGAAGCCTTCCAGGTACGGGGGTTCATAAGTATTGCGCAGTCAAGTCCGGTATTGTATACGTTCTCCTGCACAAACTTTTTCCACCATGCTCTTTTTATGTTGTTCTTAAGCTCAACGCCGAGGGGGCCGTAGTCCCAGGTGTTGGCAAGTCCGCCGTAAATTTCGCTGCCGGGGAATATAAATCCTCTGTTCTTGCAAAGGGCAACCAGCTTTTCCTGGGTTACCGCTCTCTTTTTATCAGCCATATTCATTCGCTCCGTAAACGGCGCGCGCCGCGCGCCTCTTTAAATTTATATAAATTTTATTAAAAAAGCCGCTTTAAGTCAAGCGTTTGCGCGCGTTGCGAGGCATATAAAAAAATTAGTCGCCAATTTAAAAATATTGCTGCAAAATATATACTTTCCGCTATATTTTGTGGTATAATCAAATAAACGTTATTTTTACGGGACGGTCGCCGCAGATGTGCGCGTACCGTCCTCGATAAATCAGGGTGAAAAATGTTATCTGATATTGAAATTGCTGAAAGCTGCGTAATGCAACCCATAACCAGAATTGCCGCCAAGCTCGGCCTCAAAGAGGACGATCTGGAGCTTTACGGCAGGTATAAGGCCAAGATTAACTTAAAAAAGGTTCAGCCCAAGGCCAAACTGATACTCGTCACCGCAATAAATCCCACGGCCAGCGGCGAAGGTAAGACCACCGTGTCCATAGGCCTTGCCGACGGCATGGCAAAACTCGGCAAAAAGGTCTGCCTTGCTTTGCGCGAACCCTCTCTCGGACCGGTGTTCGGCATAAAGGGCGGCGCGGCCGGCGGCGGCTATGCTCAGGTAGTGCCCATGGCGGACATAAACCTGCATTTTACCGGCGATCTGCATGCAATAACTTCGGCAAACAATCTTTTGTGCGCCGTAATAGATAACCACATATTCCGCGGCAACGCGCTGAAAATTAAGGAAGTATATTTCCACCGCTGCATGGATATGAACGACCGCGCCCTGCGCGACCTTACCATCTCCTGCGAGGCGGGCAAAATGAAGGGTTGCGAAAGCTATACCAGAAAGGAGCGCTTCGATATAACCGCCGCATCGGAGGTTATGGCCATTCTCTGCCTTGCCACCGACCTTGCAGACCTCAAGCGCAGGCTGGAAAACATAGTGGTGGGCGAGGATGAAGACGGAAACTTCGTCTATGCAAAGAGCCTCAATGTGGCGGGCGCTATGGCAACCCTTTTAAAGGACGCCATAAAGCCCAACCTCGTGCAGACGCTTGAAGGTACTCCCGCAATAGTTCACGGCGGTCCGTTTGCCAACATAGCGCACGGCTGCAACTCCATCCGCGCTACATATACCGCAATGACTCTGGCCGACTACGCCGTAACGGAGGCAGGCTTCGGCGCCGACCTCGGTGCGGAAAAGTTCCTCGACACCAAGTGCCGCGTCGCGGGCATCCAGCCCGACTGCGTTGTGGTCGTTGCCACGGTAAAGGCGCTCAAGCTCCACGGCGGAGCCGATAAAAACAATCTCACCGAAGAAAATCTTGAGGCACTTGAAAAGGGTCTGCCCAATCTTTTAAAGCATATCGAAAATATTAAAAAGGTATTCTCCAAGCCCGTCGTTGTTGCAATGAACAGGTTTGCAACCGATACTCCTGCCGAGATAGAGGCCGTAATCTCCGCCTGCGACGCAGCAGGTGCAACCGCCGTGTTCACCGACGTGTTCTTAAAGGGCGGCGAGGGCGGACGCGCGCTCGCAGAGAAGGTCATCTGGATGTGCGAAAAGAAGAGCAAGCTCACCTACGCATACAACCTTGAGGACGACATAAAGACCAAGATAAACGACATAGTCACCAAAGTTTACGGCGGCGACGGCGCCGAGTATTCTGAGGAGGCCGAGCGCAAGATAGCCGACATAGAGGGCAAGGGCATTAAGGGGCTGCCCGTGATAATCGCAAAGACGCAGTACTCGCTCTCTGACGACGCTAAAAAACTTGCCCGTCCCGAAGGCTTTAAAATACACGTCCGCGATATAATATACAAGGGCGGCGCAAACTTCATAGTTGCCGTGGCTGGCGATATAAACCTGATGCCCGGGCTTGGCAAAGTGCCTGCGGCCGAGCATATCGATATAGACGCCGAAGGCAATATAACCGGTCTCAGCTGATTATCTGAATATAAAACTTAAAAGCCGCCTTGCATATCTGGCAACCGCGGCTTAAACTATGATATACAGGCGCTGCATAAGTCAGGCAAAAAGGCTTAATTTAAGGCGTGCCGCTTAAAACATTAAATATAAGTTAAAAACAAAATTAAAAGGCTTAACTCATATGTCAGAAAAAGAAAATCTTAATTTACCCGAGGCTTCCAATTTTATAGAGCAGATTATAAACGAAGAGCTTGCCGCAGGCAAGTTTGAAACTGTCGGCAACAAAATCAAAGTCCGCTTTCCTCCCGAACCCAACGGCTACCTGCACATCGGCCATGTAAAGGCGCTCTCCATCAACTTCGGCGTGAAGGAAAAGTACCACGGAGAAATCAACCTCCGCATGGACGATACCAACCCCGCAAAAGAGGACTACGAGTATGTTAACGCCATCATAAAGTCGCTTGAATGGCTCGGCCTCAAGTACGACAGACTGGTGTTTGCCTCCGACTATTACGATAAGCTTTACGAAATAGCCGAAAAGTATATAATGGAGGGAAACGCGTATGTGTGCGACCTCTCCGCCGAGGAGATAACGGCAACGCGCGGCACGCTCACCGAGCCGGGCACGCCTTCGCCGTACAGAAACAGAAGCGTGGAGGAGAATTTAAAGCTCTTCCGCGAAATGAAGGCGGGCAAATATCCCGACGGTGCAAAAGTTCTGCGCGCCAAAATAGATATGTCCTCGCCCAACATCAACATGCGCGACCCCGTAATCTACCGTATTGCGCACGTAAGCCACTACCGCACGGGCGATAAGTGGTGCATCTATCCCATGTACGACTTTGCGCATCCCCTTTCGGACGCGATAGAGGGCATAACGCATTCGCTCTGCTCGCTCGAATTTGAAAATCACAGACCGCTCTATGACTGGGTTATAGAAAAGGCAGGTTTCCACGCGCCCGTGCCCAGACAGATAGAGTTTGCAAGACTGAATATAACCAACACGCTCATGTCAAAGCGCTACCTCAAAAAGCTGGTTGACGAGGGAGTGGTAAGGGGCTGGGACGACCCCCGCATGCCCACGCTTGCAGGTCTTAAAAACAGAGGCGTTCCCCCCGAGGCGCTCAAAAAGTTTGTCGCCGACGTGGGCGTGGCAAAGGCATATGCCGTAGTCAATGCCGCACAGCTCGACAGCTGCGTGCGCGACAACCTCAACGAAAATGCCGAGCGCGCAATGGCGGTAATCAATCCTTTAAAGCTCACCATAACTAACTATACGGGCGAGGAGGAGCTTGACTTTGAAAAAAATCCCCTGAAGCCTGAAAGCGGCATCAGGAAAATAAAGTTCTCAGGCAGCGTATATATCGAGCGCGACGACTTTGCCCTCGTTCCCCCGCCCAAGTATAAGCGTCTCACCGTAGGCGGCACCGTCCGTCTCAAGGGCGCATACATTGTCCGCTGCGACGAGGCCGTGCAGGACAAGGACGGCAACGTTACCGAGCTTAAGTGCACATACTTCCCCGAAAGCAGAAGCGGCTCTTCGCAACCCTGCGCGGTCAAGGCCAAGGGCGTAATTCAGTGGGCAGACGCAAAGTACGGCGTTCCCGCCGAGTTCAGACAGTACGAAAGTCTTTTAAAGGACGAGCAGTATCCCGACCAGGACTATGCCGAAAGGCTCAATTACGACAGCGAGCACATCTTCAACGGCATGGCAGAGCCCTACCTTGCGGAGGCGGCAGAGGATACGCCCTTCCAGCTCCTGCGCACGGGCTACTATAAAAAATGCACCGAAGACGGCAAGCTCATTCTCTCTGAAATTGTATCCTTAAAGGACAGTTTCAATAAGTAAAAGGTTGCAGCGCGCAAAAAAATCTGCAGGTTTAATCGTGGCGCGCACTAAATGTGCGTGCAGAAACTTAACGTAAATTTTTTATGCGCATATGTGCGTGTGGTAATATGCGCAGGCATGGCATAGTCAAAAAATTTTGTGCGCAATGCCTGTGTTCTAAGCCGCGCAGTCAATGCGCTGAAAACGCGCGGCAGACTTTTTCAGTGTTGAGTATTTGGTAATTTAAGGGTATTGAATGACGGTATATTTCTAAAACGCCGCAATATATGCCTCAAACAATACGTGCGCTGGCATTTTGGGCTTGCATTTATACTGTGTTTTTTTATTTCAACCTCTTGCAAATTGTTTTAATTTGTAGTATTATAAAATTGTAGTAATTCATATAAAAAAGTGCAAGGCGCGCCCGCTTTTTTCTGCGCGGCATTGCTTTAATCAACTACCTGCGCGGATTGTGCAAAAAAAGGGGAGTTCTATGAATAATATTGTCTTAATCATATTTATATGTATCGCCGCGTTGGCAGCTGTCATTGCAATAATTGCCGGCCTTGTAAAGGGCTACACCAAAACAAAGACGTGGGGTGCAGAATACCTGTTCGCGGTAATAATATCCGTGCTTATATATTCCCTTGCAGACCTTTCGGATATGAGCGCGTGGCTTGTGTTCGGCTTAAAGGTCGGCACAGCGGTTGCGCTTATACTCGTGTTTGCTCTCTTGTCTTCGCGCGGCAAGGCGCTCTTTAAAAAGTGCATAGCCAACGCGCAGAAGCGTTCCTACTATATGACTTACGGCGACAGAGAAGAGAATAAGATGCTCATTCTCGACGCCATTGAAAACGGCGACGGAAAGGCCTACCGCAAGCTTACAAAGCGCAAATTCAAAGAGTCTAAGGGCGCAGTAGGCGTAGTGGACAGAATATGCGGCGCAATAGTCCTTCTGTTCAAGGCTGTTGTGATTGTAGGTCTTACAGCGCTTATTCTGCTTGTAGTTCTCGACTTCACTCAGTTGCCCTTTGTAGAGGATGTTCTGGGTGAAATGTATAAAAGCGGGGCGTGGGCGTTCTTCTCGCGCTTTGCAATGGATGCTTTTGTAATAGGCATACTGTTTTTTGCAATCCGCGGCGGCTACCGTGCAGGCGTAGTCAGCGCGCTGTGGGTGCTTGCAGTCCTGGCACTCATTGGCGGGGCGGGCTATCTCTGCTACTGGCTGTGCTTTAATGTTGATGCGTTTATAGATACGGCTGCAAGTCTCAACGGCGCAATAGGCGGCGTAACGGGTGCAATCGCATCTGCGGCAGAGGGTGCAGGTCTCAATATAACGGCTGAGCAGATAGCTCAGGGCGTGCTTGCCGCAGGCATATTCGTACTGCTCCTCATAGTCATTCTGGTTGTGGGAATTGTAGTTGCCGGCATAATCGGCAGGGCAAGAGAGGGCAAGGCCTTCAGCG
Source organism: Candidatus Coproplasma excrementigallinarum (assembly GCA_018714625.1). Lineage (GTDB taxonomy): Bacteria > Bacillota > Clostridia > Christensenellales > Borkfalkiaceae > Coproplasma > Coproplasma excrementigallinarum. The sequence goes on along the minus strand of DVNE01000027.1, from coordinate 1,885 downwards.
TTGTAGACGGCGTGTTTGGTGCGATAGTTGCGTTTGCAATAGTGGGTGCAATCATGCTGTTTGCGGGAGCAGTTCTTTACACACTTTCAGACCTCCCGTTTATGGAAAGGTTCAACAGCTACTTTATGTTTGAAGAGGGTGTAAGGGGCGCACCGATTGCATCTGAATTCTACAACAACAACCCGCTGAATACATATCCGTTCATATTAAACCTGCCCATACGCGGCTGGTTCTCGGCGTAAACAGAATAAATTTTGACTTAATAAAAGTCGGAGGGAAAATTCTCTCCGACTTTTTTTGTAAGCGGAAACATACAAAACTTGCATTTATTTATGATAGATGCTTTGATATTTATATAAGAAGAGCCGCAGGCGCGTAAGTTGCGCGCCTGCGGCTGCCTTCATTTTTAATTGTGACGGCTATTTTAGTCGACGTTTTAGCTGACGCGCCGCTTTTTATGCCTCGCTCTATTGAAAGAGCTTGCACAACGCCTTAATCTTACAGTCAGTCACCAAAGCCGCGGATTAACATTTTAAGAGTTTGTAATTCCGCAAGTTGTGTGGTAAGTCTATAATCTTGTACTGCCGCCAAAGCAGCGGCGCAGCATATCAGCTGTCGTTTAAAAATATTTCTGCCGTCTTTTTCAATTAATAATTCTTTTCAGAAAAGCTTTCGCAGCAGGTGCATTCTTCGCTGCCGCAACCTATCTGAATTTTATTGAGCGTGCAGTTCTTGCCCTGCGAGTTGTACTTGCAGTTCCTTACGTCGCACGCAACGCCGCTGTTAACGCTGTCCATCATATTAATACCTCCGCGGACGGATTGCCGCCCGTATAACTTATTGTGTGCCTAAATGCCTGCACATATTCTCCTACTTGACAAATCGGTCCGAAAAGTTTAAAATAATAAAAAAGCATCTGAAAGGAGATTTAAAATGCGCGTAATACTTTTAAAAGACGTAAAAGGTCAGGGCAAAAAGGGGGACGTGGTAGAAGTTTCCGATAGCTATGCAAGAAACTACTTAATAAAGGGCGGCTATGCCGAGCAGGCAACGGCCGTAAAAATAAACGACATCGCCCAGAAAAAGGCCGCCGCCGATTTCCACAAGGCGGAGGAGCTCAAGGCGGCGCACGCACTTGCGGCCGAACTTAAGGATAAAAAGTTTACCCTCAAGGTAAAAGCTGGCGCGGGCGGCAGGTTGTTCGGTTCAGTTACGGGCGCAGACATATCCGCGGCTCTTGCGGCAGAGGGCTACAATGTGGATAAAAAGAAGATTGTTCTCTCCTCGCCTCTGCGTGAAGCAGGTGAATATACCGTAGAACTCCGCCTGTTTGAAGGCGTGACGGCAAAGATAGGCGTAAAGGTAGAGGCCGTCGTTTAATATACATAGTAAACGGCTCTGCTTGCAGTATTTCTCAAAATCTCAATGACCGCCGTTTTTTACTGACTGATGGCAACTGAATATCGGTAATTTAAAGCGCCCCTGCGCCGCATTTTGCGGCGCAGGGGCGCTGAATTTTTGTATTTACAAAAGATTAAAAGTACAAGAAAGCCGCGCGCTATTTTTGTGGCGTCGGCACGTAGATATCAGACATGGCCAGTGTTTTGCCAAAATAATTAAAGGGGGAGTGTGTTGTAGATGGAAATTTTTAATCTTCAGATTGTTGATTATTTGTTTCAGCTTTTGCATTTTGGACGGCGTTTGCCCCTTTTCGTTTTTTTACACATTCTGTGAGCAAAAACTCTATCTGTCCGTTTACAGAGCGGAAATCGTCCTCTGCCCAAGCGGCTATCTCGGCGTAGAGTTTATTGGAAAGCCTTAAAGGTATCTGTTTTTTAGCGCTGTCTTTTGCTTTCTCCATAGCTCACCTCATATCTCTGCGGCG
>DVNE01000026.1 GCA_018714625.1 Candidatus Coproplasma excrementigallinarum | reverse complement strand
GCAGTACGATAAGCCGCTGTGCGAGCACGGATATGTCGAGCTGGAGAGCGGTAAGCGCATACGCATAACGCGCATCCACATAGAGGAGGACGCGGGCAAACTCGTGCACGAGCGCGGGCACACCTTTATCGACTATAACCGCGGCGGCGTTCCGCTCATCGAGATTGTGTCTGAACCAGACATCTCCTCCCCGCAGGAGGCGCGCGAATACGTTGAAAAACTGCAGCTGATTATGCGGTATATAGGCGTCTCCGATTGCAGAATGCAGGAAGGTTCTCTTAGGTGTGACGTCAATATATCTTTAAAGCGCGAGGTCGATACCCGTCCCGGCACGCGCACCGAGATTAAAAACATGAACTCGCTCAATTTTATAGAGAGGGCGATGGAGTACGAGGCCGCGCGTCAGGCGGAAATTTTAGACGGCGGCGGAAAGGTGGAGCAGGCCACTCTGCGCTACGACGAAACTACAGGCGAAACCTATGTTATGCGTACCAAAGAGGACGCTCAGGACTATCGTTACTTCCCCGAACCCGACCTGCCAGAAATTACCATTCCGCAGTCGGTCATGGATAAAACAGCGGCACATATGCCCGAATTACCGCTGCAAAAATTCAGGCGTTACACGCAGGAGCTGGGCATCAGCGAACATAATGCGCGCCTTATTTATAAATATGTTGCCGTGTGCAGATATTTTGAAAAGTGCCTTGAGGCAGGAGCTTCGGCAAAGAATGCCTCTAACCTCATTACGGGCACGGTATTCTCCGTGCTTGCCACAGAGGAGGAGAAGGAAAACTTTGCCCTTCCTTTGACTGAAGAACAGTTTGCGTTTATTGTCAAGTGCCTTGACGAAGGCAAGATAAACTTTACCTTTGCACGGCAGACCTTGCTCGAAATACTTGCCGGCAGGCAGAAGTTCAGTTCCGACCTCTTTGCCGCTGCAGGCGGCGGCGTGGCGGACGAGCAGCTTGAAGCGCTGTGCGCCGAGGCGATAAAGTCCAATTCCGCCGCCGTTGAAGACATACTCTCCGGAAAACTCAAGGCGATGGGCAGTCTGTACGGCTACATCAAGCGCGCAAGCGGCGGCAGGGCGGATATAAAAAAGTGTGAGGTCATTATCAAAAAACTTCTCAATATTCTTTAATAAACCTTGAATTGGTGCGGAAATATGCCAAAAATAATGCATTCAATAAGTGTTTAAGTTTTGAATTTTTTTAAGCGTCTTAAAGCGGGCGCCTGCAATTTGCAGGCGCCCGCTTTAACTTTGCAAAATTTTGCCTCAGTATTTTTGACGTAAATGTCAAACTGTTTTTACATCTGTTGAACTTCTGCGGGCAGGTTGCGGAGTTTGAGTTTGCGGTTGTTTGTTGCAGTGGTGCGGCTTATTTTGCGGTGAGCAATATCTGCGCGAACGGGCAGCTTTTTTAAGTCGGGCGTAATATCTGCGCCGCGCAGGCAATATATTATCTTAAGCGGAAATGTACGCACAGCATACAGGCGTAATATTTTTTAAAGACGGCGGCTGACTGAATTTGTCTGCTGCCCCTCAAAAGAAGTTTTCGGCAAAAATTGCCATAAAAACATAATATTACAAAAAATTTTTTGCATTTTCGCTGATATTATATGAAAAAACATAGCCACACGGCGGTATCGTTCCGCCTCAAAAGCATAATTTTCTTTGTCGCCGCGCTTGTTCTGTGCGCGGCTCTCTCGCTGTGCGCATATACGAGCGGGGCCTATGCCGTTTTTTACGGCGGTACATCGCGCAAACTGCCCGTTTACAGCGTGGGCAGAGAGGATAAGGCAATCAGCATAACTTTTGATTGCGCCTGGGGTGCCGACCATACCGACGATATTTTAAGCGCGCTAAAGGATTACGGCGTGCGCGCCACATTCTTTATGGTGCAGTTCTGGGCGGAAAAGTACCCCGAATATGTAGAAAAGATTGCAGAATACGGCAACGAAATAGGCACCCATTCCAAGACGCACCCGCATATGCCAAAGCTTTCAGCTGAGGAGATTACTGCCGAACTTAAAAGCTCTTCAGCGGCCATAACTGACGTGACGGGCAAGCAGGTTGAGCTGTTCCGCCCGCCGTTCGGCGACTACGATAATAAGCTGATAACTGCCGCCGAGGAGCTGGGGCTTTACACCATTCAGTGGGATGTAGACAGCCTGGACTGGAAGGATTTATCCGCCTCTGATATTGCCGTAAGGGTGACGGGCAGGGTAAAGAGCGGCTCTATCATACTTATGCACAACAACGGTATGCACACGGCCGAGGCCGTACCCATTATTTTGCAGACGCTGATTGAACGCGGCTACACATTTGTGCCCGTGGGCGAACTTATTTACAGAGAAAATTATTATATCGACGTCAGTGGCAGGCAGATGCCTTACAGCAACTGAGTTTGCAGTTTAGCGCTTTAGTTATGGCATAGTGCCACACCAATTATGTTTTTACGCGCTTTTGCGCAGAAAAAAATACATTATACGCGCCCTGACGGCGCGAGAGTACGTTTTTAAATTGACAGTTTAAAATAATGAAATACTTTTTTGGAGGCATATCATGAATTACAGTACAGAAAAAAACAACAGAGTGTATATCTGCGGCGAAATTATGTCGGGGGCAAAATTTTCGCACGAGGTATTCGGCGAGGGCTTTTACGAATTTTATGTAAAAGTTTTCCGCCTTTCAGGTCAGGCCGACATTCTCCCCGTAACTATCTCGGAGAGAATTATGACGGAGGATATGAAGCCCGGCAAAATGCTGTGCGCGCTCGGTCAGTTCCGTTCATACAATAAGCTTGAAGGCGGCCGCTCCCGCCTTATGCTCACTGTGTTCGTGCGCGAAACTCTGCCCGAACCCTGCGGCAAAAATCCCAACAACATAGTGCTTTCAGGCTATATCTGCAAGCCGCCCGTCTACCGCACTACGCCCTTCAACAGAGAGATAGCCGACCTTTTAATTGCGGTAAACCGCTCTTATAACAAGTCGGACTATATCCCCGCCATTGCTTGGGGAAGGAATGCCCGCTTTGTAAACAGCCTGTCCGTGGGCGATAAGGTGGCGCTCTCCGGCAGAATACAGAGCAGGGAGTACCAGAAAAAGCAGGAGGACGGCACGTTTGTCACTATGACCGCCTATGAGGTATCAATCTCCAAGCTTGCGGCCTTTGACGACGATACCGAGTTCGATATAGACGAGGAGTTCGATTTGTACTCCCCCGCGGCCTTGAGGGCGCACCTTGGCGAAGGTCAGTAAATTTTAAACTTGCAGTATTTTTAAACGCAGATTTTTTATTTGCTTTTCTGCCGTTCACGGTTTGTAAATGCAGATTTTCAAGCAGTATTCACTTACAGCTCTGATTTAGGCGCGCAGGTACTGCCTTTTGGGGTTGAACCAAGCTTATGCGCCCGAAATACTATTTGATAAAAATGCTTGCATTTTACAGAAAACTGTGTTATAATAACAAAAACTGCACAAGAAATTTTATGCGGAGAGCTTGTTTTTCCGTAAAAGTTTTTTGCAAACATACTCAATATTTTCAGTTATATAATGCTATGAAGCGGAATAGTACCCCTTTTACAGGTTTTCAGAGAGCTGCCGTATGGTGCGAGGCAGACGAAGTGCAGGGCGAACTCGCCGCAGAGCAGCTTTGCTGAACTACCAGTAGGCAAAGACGGTCATCCGCCGTATAACGGACGGGATGTGCATGCATCCTCAAGGCAGCTTTTGCTGTGAAGAAGAGTGGTGCCACGTCGGCACGACGTCTCTTTATCGGGGCGTCGCGCCGTTTTTGTTTTTGCGCGGTTTGTTTTTTGCGGCTGATTTGTTTGGGTTGCGGTTGTTTTAATTGCGCGGCTTAAAGTGGTCGCAATCATATACTTAACGCTGTTTGCAGTTGCTTTATTTCGGTCAACAATTTAACGCCACTGTTTTTATTCCGCTGTTTTAGCACCGTTGATAATCTGACGTTGTTTTTTACATTTAAAAATATTCTTTTCGGGGCATTGCCGCGCGGCGGCGTCCCGTAAGCAGGTGATATATGAAAAATTTTAAAAAGTATTCAAAACAGTATTATCTTCCTCCGCAGCGCTGTATGGATTGGGCGGAAAAGGACGCCGTTGAGCGCGCTCCCGTCTGGTGCTCGGTAGACCTCCGCGACGGCAACCAGAGCCTTATAGAGCCTATGTCGCTCGAAACCAAGGTCGAATTTTTCAAACTGCTCACGGAGATAGGTTTCAAGGAGATAGAGGTCGGCTTCCCCGCCGCCTCCGAGACGGAGTACGACTTTGTCCGCAAACTTATAGAGGACGAGCTGATACCCGACGACGTCACAATTCAGGTGCTCACTCAGGCGCGCGAACATATAATTAAAAAGACTTTTGACGCGGTGCGCGGAGCAAAGAACGTAATTGTGCACGTCTATAACTCCACGTCTGTCGCCCAGCGTGAGCAGGTGTTCAAAAAGGACAGGGAGGCGGTAAAAAAGATTGCAACCGACGGCGCAAAACTTTTAAAGGAGCTTGCCGAACGTGACGGTGCAGCCTACCGCTTTGAATATTCGCCCGAATCGTTCACGGGTACAGAGCCCGAGTATGCGCTCGAGGTGGTAAACGCCGTACTCGATATATGGCAGCCGACGGCAGACCGCAAGGCAGTAATCAATCTGCCCGCCACGGTAGAAAACGCTATGCCCCACGTATATGCCAGCCAGGTGGAGTACATCAATAAAAATATGAAGCATAGGCAGAACGTCGTGCTCTCTCTTCACCCCCACAACGACCGCGGCTGCGGCGTGGCTGCGGCAGAGATGGGTCTGCTTGCGGGCGCGGACAGAATAGAGGGCACACTTTTCGGCAACGGCGAGCGCACGGGCAATGTGGATATAGTCACGCTTGCAATGAATATGTTTTCGCAGGGGGTAGACCCGCACCTCAATTTTGAAAATATGCCCTACATTTGCTCTTTGTACCGCACATTTACGGGCATGGCGGTCAATCCCCGCCAGCCTTACGCGGGCGAGCTGGTATTTGCGGCCTTTTCAGGCTCGCACCAGGACGCCATTGCAAAGGGTATGGAGTGGCGGACGCAGAAGGGGATCGAGGAATGGACTGTGCCCTATCTGCCTATAGACCCGCACGACGTGGGCAGGCAGTACGATGCCGACGTTATCCGCATCAACTCGCAGTCCGGCAAGGGCGGAGTAGGATATGTCCTGCAGACGGGCTACGGCATAAACATGCCTGCAAAAATGAAAGAGGCAATGGGCTACGCCGCAAAGGACGTATCCGATAAGCTGCACAAGGAGCTGCACGCCGACGAGGTGTTCGCTATCTTCCGCGAAAAGTTCCTGGATTGCAGGGGCGTATTTGATGTCACAGAGTGCCACTATAAGCAGACGGGAGAGGGCATTTTTGCCACCGTCACAGTGGTAAAGGACGGCAAAACTGTGGTTGCAGAGGCGGAGGGTAACGGAAGACTGGACGCCGTTTCCAACGCGCTTAAAAAATACCTCGGCATAACTTATACCCTTACTGACTACGAAGAGCACGCCCTCACGCAGCGTTCAAGCTCCAAGGCCATCTCCTATGTGGGCATAGAGGGAGGCGGAAAAAGATTCTGGGGCGCGGGCGTCGACGAGGATATTATTATGAGCTCGGTAAAGGCTCTCGTTGCGGCACTGAATAATATGTTTACAGCAGGCAAAAATTAAATTGACCCGCACATATGCCGCAAATACTCTAAGTTTACTATGCGTTTTGCGGGTTTGTGGATAATGTATTTGTTGCTGACGTGTTTGTGAAATATAAGCGCGGCGGCAAAAGCCTGAATAAAAATATTTGACTTGCCTTGTGGCTTGCTGTATAATTTAAGCGTATGCGGACTGAAAAATAGTCATACTTATGTAAATTGCACATATACTGCCGCATAAATAATAATTAAAAGGTACACATATGTTTCCCGATCCTATACTTAAAATAGGCGACCTCGAAATTTATGCTTACGGTGTATGTATGGCCGTGGGCATAATAGCCTGTTTCGTCTTTTTGCTCTGGACGTTCTGGTACAAGAACTTCAATGAAGAGTGCGTAGACAAGATGATATTCCTCGGCGTCATTGCCACGGGCATAGGAATAGTCTTTGCAATGCTCTTCCAGTCGGTATACAACTATATAGAAAATCCTAAAGCAGGTTTCAAATTCGGTGATATGACCTTCCTCGGAGGCCTTATCGGCGGCGTGGGGTTCTATGTACTGTTCTACAACCTGTATGTGTTCGTTGTTGCGCCGCGCACCAAAATAAAGTGGCTGCAAAACAATATGAACGCCAGTCTGCTTGACGCGGTACCATTCATTCCCATCGGCATAACTATTGCTCACGCCTTCGGCAGGCTCGGTTGCACAATGGCGGGTTGCTGCTACGGCATGGAGGCAGACTGGGGCATCTACTTTGAAACTGCAGGGACAAAGGTTATTCCAACACAGCTCTTTGAATGTGTCTTCCTCGTGCTCCTCACTATCGTGATGGTGGTGCTCTACTTCAAGTTTAGGTTCAACTGCAATTTAAGTATATATCTCATAGCTTACGGTGTATGGCGCTTTATAATAGAGTTTTTCCGCGACGACCACCGCGGGGAATTTGTTGCCGGGCTCACGCCTTCGCAGTTCTGGTGCATACTTATGGTGGCGATAGGCATAGGTTACTTCTTTGCCTATAAATATATCTTTAAAAAGCGTATGAAGCACCCCGAACTTCAGCCGCGCGTCAACGGGAAGAAGAAGGAGTCTGTGGCGGATAGCGGAAGTGACGTTGAAAGCGGAAATCAGATGGCTATTCAAACGAATGGCAAAGCAACAGCCAAAACTATTGACGGTAAAGGTATTTGCAGTATTGTAAGGCTTGCGGCTTTTGTTATTACCGGGGCAATGGTTGTTATGGCCATAATAGGTATATGTATTAATTGGGTAACCTTTTCCGCGCAATTAGCGGATGGACTTTTTGAAACTGAGGCCGACGGCATTACTCTTTCGCGATTGTTTGAGTTGTTTGGCGGATTAGACGGAAAAATAGGCGGAGCATTTAAGACGATGTCGGCTTTCTCCATACTTTCGATTATTTTTATCGGTATAACGATAGCTTTTGCTGTATTGTGTAAGAAAATCGGGGGTAAACCGCTTACGTTTATTTTATTTGTGGTTGCAATGCTTTGCATTGTTTTCGGTTTGGTTAGCACAATATCTTCATTTGCATTTTGTGATATAGCAAGCGTAGATGTCGGTGCAGCCTTAAGCGGTACGTATACTGTATCGGCAGGCGCATTGTTGACTGCAATAGGCAGTATTATTTCGGGTTTTATGGGCGTTCTTTTTACGGTTTTAATTTAAAAATATATTTTTGTAGCCACAGACGAATAATGCGCCTGTGGCTCTTTAAATATTACAGACTTGTATAATACGAAAAATAGAAAAAAGTAATATAGTAAATCATGCCTTAAAATAGTTTTGACATACTATGTGGTTAATTGCAATTTTTGTTTTAAAAGACAGCCTGCATAGTTATTGTAAATTAATTTTTTTGTAAGTGTACTTTTATAAAGATTTAATTTTTGTAAGAGGGCGGGCGTGCGATATGCACGCCCGCCCTCTTATTCTACAATTTAAAGTGCAATACGGCAATTGCACTTTATCCTGCCGACCAAAGGCGCAACGCGTTCCAAAATAATGCGTCGATTTGCGACGTAGCGCGTAAACAGTGTAATTTTTCTGTATAAACATTTTTTGCTTTCACATACTTTTTTTGTATTTACTGGATGCCGCACCGCGGCGCATGGAGGTTTTATGAAAGCTACGGGAATAGTAAGGAGAATAGACGAACTTGGAAGAGTGGTCATACCGAAGGAAATACGCTCTACACTGCGGCTGAAATCGGGCGACCCGCTGGAAATCTTTACCGAACGCGACGAGCTTATGCTTAAAAAATATTCGCCGATAGCCTCACTCGAAAAGTTTTCAGAGGGTACGGCAAAGGGGCTTAACGACCTTTCAGGCTACCTTGCCCTCATATGCGATACCGACGAGGTGTTGTATGCCGCGGGCACGGGTAAGCGTGAATTTTCGGGCAAGAGCCTTTCTGCGGCGATGGACAAGATACTTGAAGGCAGGCGCAGCTATATGGCAAATCTTGCCGAAGGGGGCGACATTGTTCCCATCTGCGACGGCAGCGCCGAATATACCGCGCAGGTAATCGTGCCGATTGTTGCGGGAGGCGACTGCCTGGGCGCGGTTGCTCTTATCTCGCGCGAGCAGGGCGCAAGCATGGAGGCTTCGGCCGTACAGCTTGCAAAACTCACCGCGGCAATACTCGCCTCTCAGTTCGAGTAATTTATAAATTGCCCCGCACATATGCCTGAACTAACACTCTTTTTCTGATATGCCTAAGTACCTTAAAAAATTTTTCGGCGAAAAACAGTCGCTCATTGCGGGCGCACTTATTATATCTGCGGGCGGGTTTCTTTCCAAGCTGTTAGGCGCGGCATACCGCATACCGCTCACAAACATTCTCGGCGGCGAGGGCATGGGCATCTACCAGATGGTATATCCGCTCTACTGCATACTGCTTACGGTATCCGCCTCCGGCATACCTGCGGGCATAGCCCGCCTTATCTCTTCGGGGAAAGCCGAAGGGGCGGAGAGAACGGCCTTTGCGCTCTACGGCGCCATTGGCGCGATAGGGTCGGTTGCGATGTACCTGCTTGCCCGTCCGCTGGCCGCTGCCCAGGGCGAGCCTGCCGTGGAGCTGTGCTGCAAACTGCTCTCTCCGGCAGTCTTTTTTGTTGCGCTTCTTTCTGTCGTGCGCGGCTACTATCAGGGCAGGGACAACATGGTGCCGACAGCCTTTACCGAGGTGTGCGAACAGCTTATAAAGGTGCTCGCAGGCATTGCGCTCGCCCTGACTTTCCGCAACGACCTTACGCTTGCGGTGGCGTCTACGCTGTTTGCCGTGACTATAAGCGAGCTTATCTCTTCGGTGTTTGCCGTTGCGCTCTACCGCGGCGAGCGGCACTCTGCAAGGCGGCCTCTGTTCAGGCTTTCGCCGGTGCGCACCGGCCAGATACTGCGCTATACGGTGCCTATAACTTTTACGGCGATAGCTATGCCCCTTTCGCAGCTTGCCGAAAGTATTGTGGCGGTAAATCTGCTGCGCGAATTAACGCCCGAGGCTACGGCGCTTTACGGAATATTTTCAGGCTGCGCTATGACTATGATAAACCTGCCAGTATCGGTGACATACGGCCTTGCCGCGGCAAGCGTACCCAAAATTTCGCCGCTGGCGGCTTCGGGGAAGGATAGCGAGGCGCACGCGCTCGCTCTCAGAACGCTGCTTATCACGCTCGGTGTGGCAGTACCCTTTGCGGCGGGACTGTTTATATTTGCACCCCTTTCGGTGACGCTCATTTTCCGTTCGCTCACAGAGGCGCAGGGCGCGCTGCTCATAAGGCTCGTGCGGATAATGGCGGTAAATGCAGTAACTCTTTCGCTCGTGCAGACGGCCTCAGCCTGCCTTACGGCGCTGGGTAAACCCCTGCGTGCAACCGTTACGCAGTGGGCGGCGTGCATTCTGCGCGTCGTACTCACCGCAATACTCATAAAATTCACCTCTCTTTCGGTCAGCGGGGCGGCTGTGGCTGCAAACATATCGTTTTTTGTTGCGGCCGCGCTCAATATATGGTATATTATCCCTGTGGGCAGGTCGCGCCGCGCCGATGTAAAGGCGCCGCAAAGTCAGACTGCCTGCGGAGGTGTGTATGAAGATAACGCTTATAGGCCTCGGCGTTGACGAGGGCGATATAAGTGCAGGCGCTCTTGAAGCACTCAGGGGCGCAAAAAATATATATGCGCGCACGGCGCTTGCGCCCTCTTACGGCTCGCTCGCGGGGCTCGGTGTGCAGCCGCTCGACGATGTTTTTAAAACCTGCCGTACATTCGATACTTTAAATAAAAAACTTGCAGGCATAATCTTAAAGGCGGCAAAGGAGGGCGACGTGTTCTATTGTGTGGACGGCGCCGTCAGCGAAGACAATGCCTGCAAAATAATTATGTCGCGCCATAAGGATACCGTCGTGTATGAGGGGGTATCCAAGGCGGCGCGCGTTGCTTCGCTTGCAAAAATTCAGAGCTCGTGCGTGACGGGTGCGTCTGCCTACGACCTCTCTTCATTAAAGAGCGGGCAGGCCGCGGCAGTCTATGATATAGACTGTTTTTATGCGGCTACGCTCGTAAAGGAGAAGCTTTCAGAACTCTTCGGCGAGGAGAGCGACTGCTGGTTTGTGCGGGGCAGGTCTGTACAAAAGATAAAGGCCTACGAAATAGACAGACAGAAGGAGTACGACCTTTCGTGCGCGGTGGGCATAGAGCAGCCCGACTTTTTACATAGGGAGAGGTATGACTATGCCGACCTGCTCCAGCTTGTGCGTCTGTTGCGCGCGCCCGGCGGCTGTCCCTGGGACAGGGCGCAGACAAACGAGAGCATACGCATAAACATGGTTGAAGAGGCCTACGAGCTGGTGGACGCCATTAACAAGAACGACGACGATATGATAGAGGAAGAGACGGGCGACGTGCTCCTTCAGGCGGCGTTCCATACCGTTTTAAAGGAGGAGCAGGGCGCGTTCAACTCGGGCGACGTAATCTCGCGCGTGGTAAAAAAGCTCATTTTCCGCCATTCGCACATATTCGGCAAGGACAAGGCCGCCGACGAGGGCGCTGCGCTCAGTGTGTGGGAGAAGAACAAGAAGGAAGAAAAGAACATGTCCACCTATGGCGAAACGGTGGCGGCCGTGCCGCTTACCTTCCCCGCCTGCATGCGCGCGCAGAAGGTGCAGAAGCGCGCCGCAAAGGCCGGGCTTGACTATCAATCGGCAGAGGACGCCGCAAAAAAACTCTGCTCGGAAGTAAGTAATTTTGTTGCCAACCCTGAATGCGGCGGCGAGGGATTATCCGCCGCGTGCGGGCAGATACTTTTCGACGCCGTGGCTCTGTGCAGGCTTTCGGGTGCAGACAGCGAGCAGTCGCTGGCCGACGCAACCGAAGGTTATGCCGAAAAATTTATAGCGGCTGAAAAGCTTGCCTTGGCCGATGGCAGGGATGTGTCGGCGTTTAACGCCGCTGACTGGGCGGAATATTTAAAGAGGGTGGAAGATGCAGCCCAAAAGCATTGATATAGGTGGCCTGCACACGCCGAACAATGTGTTCCTCGCTCCGCTTGCAGGCTACACCAATGCCGTCTTCCGCGAAATGTGCTACCGACTGGGCGCAGGCCTTACCTTTACGGAGATGGTCAGTGCCAAGGGGCTGTGTTACGGCAGTAAAAATACCGAGGAGCTTCTGTTTGTGACGCCGACCTACGACGGAATAAAGGCTGTACAGCTGTTCGGGAGCGACCCCGAATATATGCGCCGCGCGGCGACGAGCGAACAGATAGCGCCCTTTGACCTTATAGATATAAACATGGGCTGCCCTGTTCCGAAGATTTTCAATAACGGCGAGGGCAGCGCGTTGCTTGACGATATGCCGCGTGCATCGGCAATAATTAAGGCGTGCAAGCAAAGCGGCAAGCCCGTTTCGGTAAAGTTCCGCATAGGCATAACCGAACAAAAATTGGTTGCCGTGGACTTTGCGAAGATGTGTGAGGACAGCGGCGCTGACATGATAACCGTGCATGGCAGAACTCGTGACAAGATATATGCAGGACAAGTTAACTTTGCGGAAATAGAAAAGGTAAAAAGGGCGGTAAAAATACCAGTAATCGCCAACGGCGGGGTATTTTGCTATGAAGATATGCAAAATCTTCTTTGCAATACCGGCGCGGACGGTGTAATGGTTGCGCGCGGTGCAATGTATGCGCCCTGGATATTCTGCAGTCTTACGGGAAGGCCTGAACCGGACAGGACAGAGCTTGTTTTAAAACAGCTTGAAGACACGCTTTCGCTCTTCGGCGAGCGGTTTGCGCTCGTGTTCATACGCAAGATGGCGGCGTTCTACACCAAGGGCAGGCGAGGCTCTTCCGCCCTGCGTGAAAGGCTGTTTATGTGCAACAGCATACCCGAGCTTCGCTCGCTTATAGAGGATGCACAGTTCTGAAATTTAATTGAAAGTTTTGTTGATAAGATATTGTTTTATGCCGCGGGGCGCAAAAATACTTTTTGCGCCCCGCGGCATATTTTGATTTCCGCCTCAATTTTTTGCAGGCGGGCTTTTGTTTTGCCGTGAACTCAATAATTTTTTTATGCGTTGCACGTTTTAAAAACAAAAACGCGCCCCGATTTTTTAAAATCTGACAAAGGGCGGCAAAATCTGCCCAGGGAGCTGCTCTATACTGTGACTATGCAGGTTTATGTTGAGTATGCTCTTGCGGAAAATTTTTGCATGGACTTCGTGCTGCTCGCCTGCGCAAAGTTTGCCTCTAAAAACAGGTGCGGATACCTGCGCCTTGCCATAGGCGCGGCGCTGGGCGCTTGCTTTGCCGTGGCGTTCCCGCTGTTCGGGCTCTCCGGCTTCTGGTCGGTGGCGGTAAAAATACTTTCAGGACTTGCGCTCGGACTTTCGGGCAGGGTAAAACCTATAAAGTCGTACATAAAATTTACGGCGGCGTTTCTGGCCTTTTCCGCACTGCTGGGCGGTCTTCTGATAGCCATCTTTTCGCTTGCAGGAATGGATTATGCCGCGGGGCAGGGCTACATACTTTCTTCCGTGCCCGTCGGCATACCGCTCTTTGCCGCCCTCGTGCTTGCGTTTGTCGTGCGCAGAGTGTTCAGGCGGCTTGCCGCAAAATATAAGCGGACAGAGCTGAAGTGCGTAATCTATGTGGGCGATAAAAGCGTGGAACAGACAGGTTTTTTCGATAGCGGCAATAAAGTTTACTGCGGCGGCGCGCCCGTATCGGTCATACCGCTTTCGGCGGCCTGCGCGCTCGTCGATGTGTCTGCCCTGCGCGAAGGCGTGCGGGTGAATACCGTGGCCGGCAGCCGACTTATGAAAATTTTTACCGCGGACAAAATAGAGATATATAACGGCGAAAATCTGCATACAATAAAGTATGTAAAAATCGGGATAAGCCCGCGCGTGATAACCCGCGCCGTGCTCCACCCCGACCTCGCGGAGGAGTGCGGAGATGTTTGAAAAGATTAAAAAACTGCTCGCCCTGTTTTTCAGGGACAACTCACTCGACTATATCTGCGGAACGGAGGCGCTTCCGCTGCCATTCTCGCAGGAGGAGGAGAGCGATAAGATAAGCCGCCTCGAACACGGCGACGAAAAGGCCAAGGCCGCCCTTGTGGAGCACAACCTACGGCTTGTGGTGTACATAGCAAAAAAGTTTGAAAATTCGGGTGTGGACGGCGACGACCTTGTGTCGGTCGGCACGATAGGTCTTATAAAGGCCATAAATTCCTTCCGCTCTGAAAAAAATATCAAGCTGGCAACCTACGCCTCGCGCTGTATAGAGAACGAAATACTTATGTATTTAAGGCGAATGGCGCGCGTCAGGCAGGAGGTGAGCTTCGACGAGCCGCTCAATACCGACTGGGAGGGCAACGAGCTCTTGCTCTCCGATGTGATGGGTACTGACGCAGACGTCGTATATTCGGATATAGAGGGGGGAGTGGAGCGCGAACTTTTGAAGGATTCACTGAGCAAGCTACCCCAGCGCGAACAGAAGATAATGTGCATGCGCTTCGGCCTCGGCGGGGGCGAGGAGATGACGCAGAAAGATGTTGCCGACGCCCTCGGCATATCCCAGAGCTACATTTCCAGACTGGAAAAAAAGATTATAGGCAAGCTCAAAAAGGATATTTCACGCAGAATATAAAGTTTTTGTAAACTGCCGCCGTATCAGTATGGCGCGCGCAAGATCAAATTGTAAAATCACAGGTTAGCAGCAATTTTTGTGTAAAATAAGCAGCCTGCGGGCGGCAAACGCCGCCCGCAGGCTGCTTTTATATCTTATCCTATATTTTAATACAGTGATAGTTGAATTATTTTTTGGTGTGCAAATCAGTCGTCGAAGTCGAACCTTTCGCCGCGACCTACTCTGTCGCCGCCTGCGTTGTAGTATTCGTACTGCGAATTGCCGTTTTCGTCAGTCACCGCGCGCACCGTGTAAACCTGAGTGCCGCCTTTGCCGCCTACTATTATTTTAATATATTCTTTGCCGTGCTCGGTCTCTTTTTCAAAGGCGAACCTGCTGTTTGTGCCCTCGGCGCGGTTGTATATTGTCATTTCAATCTCCTGCTCGCCGTGCTCAGTTTCATATTCAAAGGTGGTGCGCTCTTCAAGCGTTCTGCCGCTGTAAACGGAGTACACATATTCCGCCTCGTTTTCGCTGCCCTCGCTTTCAGATTCCTGCGTTACAGAGAGGTATTTGTCTGCAGCCTCGTCAAGCATTACGCGCAGGCTGTGCGTGTTTTCGCTCTCGCGGCCCTCGGTCTGGCTTACAAATCTGCCCTCCATGGGGTACTGCACGCCGTCTATCACCATTATT
Organism: Candidatus Coproplasma excrementigallinarum; assembly: GCA_018714625.1. GTDB lineage: Bacteria > Bacillota > Clostridia > Christensenellales > Borkfalkiaceae > Coproplasma > Coproplasma excrementigallinarum. The sequence continues at coordinate 9,042 of DVNE01000026.1, read as the reverse complement.
CCGTCTATGCTGTAAATTTCAGTCACTTCCTCGTCTTCCCAGGGCTCGTCGTCCTGTTCTGTGTGGCTGCCTATAAGTTCCTGGTTATAGTAGGTCACATACTCCAGCTTTTCGCCGTTGAGACCGCTGTAAGATACCGTCATTTTAAGGCTGTACTGCGCGTAAGCCTCGTCGCCGTTCTGTATGGCGCTTATGTTGAAGTTTCCGTCAGAGAGCAGACCCTCTACAAGCATCATATATTCGTTGAGGGTGTCTATCGTCTGCTGGTCGGTCACCTGAGTTTTGCCCGCAGCCATTGTGGAGTGTTTTGCAACGCCCTGAACTGAGGCAAGGGTTGCGGCCGAGCCGCCCTGCATTCCGGAAATAAGCATACCTGCCGTGGCTGCCGAAAAACCGTACGCCTCCTGAGGAGTGTTGATTTCTGTAATTTTATCAATGTTGTTGCTTCCGTTTCCGCTGCAGCCTGCAATCGCTGCCGCGCCTAAGGTGAGGGTGGAGGCAACCGCTACGGCTGCCAGTATTTTTGTAAGTTTATTCATCATAAATCTCCTTAATAATTTTATTATTTAATATTGTTTTTTCTCCCGTGTGCGGTGCATGCGGTCGTCACTTTCGGGAGCTTTCATATATATAACAAACAGCTTTGCGCATTTGTTGGAAAAAATTAAAAATAATTTAAAAATTTTTTAAAAGTCTGATTGCCCCGCACTTATGCCGCAACTAAATATAAGTATGTGCATTATTATATGGCTGTATTAAAAGCTTTTTAAACCTTTTCAGACTTTGTTTTCTGAGCTGTATTTTTCAGACTGTAAATTGTCAGCGAAAAAGAGAGGAGGTAAAGGGATAAGTAAAGGCAGGGAAAAACAAAAGTGGCAGAAAATAAAGGCGGGCATAATAAAAATACGGCGGGCAACGCCCGCCGTATAATAAATTCCGCATAATAAATTTTGTTTGAAATTTTTTGCCTTTAAGTTTTTACGTTCTGGATTTTTGCCTTAAATCAGTCCGCGCCTGTGCTTTTAATTTGTGTCTGCACTCGGTCAGAGGCCGCTTTACTTTTTGTGCTTGCATAACAAGCCAGTGTGTCAGGCTTTTCAGTGTCTGTGTTCGCGGTCAATTTCTTTGTCGCCGCGGTAGTAGACGTATTGCCCGTCTATTATTCTCACGATATAGGCCTCCTGCCCGTTCACACCGCCAGTGCGGATGACAATCTCGTTGCCCTCGCGCTCAAAGGCGAATATCTGCTGGCCGTTGCCCTCGTCCGTCGTCATTAAAAGTTCGGTCTCGTTTCCCTCTTGCTCGTATTCAAAGGTGGTGCGCGAAACTCTTTTGCCGTTCTCGTATACCGTGTAGCTGTACTCAATCTCGCTCTCGCCGTCTTCATTTTCCAGCGACTGCTCCACAAGTATATAGCTCGACTTGCCCATCTCGACGTACAGCTCGTATTCCTCTTCACTCTCGCCGCCGTCGCTCTCGCTCTTGCTCTCGCCGTGAATGGGGTATTCCACGCCGTCCAGAACCATTATGCCCTCTATGCGGTACTCTGTTTCCGTTTCGCCGTCGTCGTATTCCGTCTCTTCGTGCGTGCGGTTGTAGTGTATAGTGCCGCCGTCGTGCGTTACGCCGAGTACGTCCGTGTACGAAGTGGTCATCATATATTTGTACAGGTACTCGCCCGTGGTGTTTTCATATGCGGCTACGGTGAAGTTCTGCCCTGAAATAAGGCTCTCTACCAGGTTCATATAGCCGTTTATCGTGGCTATCGTCTCCTCGTCGTCTATCTGGTCGCGCCCGGAATTGGTGTAGCCTTGGGCAAGCGCGCCCAGGCTTTTTCCTGCCGACATTGTTGTTGCGGCCTTTGTGACTGCGGTAGTAGCGCTTGCAGACATAGTCCCTGCTGTCATAGCGGTTGCGGACATAGTCCCTGCGGAAGCGCCCGCGCCTGATATTATCATTCCCGCAGTCGCGGCGGAAAATCCGTACACCTCTTCAGAGGCTGAAATTTGTATTTGACCGGGGTGAGAGGGGGGAACGAAACTATTGCCCGATTTAATCATCAGGGGAATGAATGCGCACACGGCAATTACCGCGGCAAGTCCGCAGGCGCAGGCCGCCACAACTTTTTTGTGTCCTGCAAGCTTTGCGCGTATGCCGCCAAGTTCAACCTCTTTTTCGTTCTCCTCTATGCCGAGCCTGTATATTATGTCTTTTTTTACGCCATCGTCGGGCAGAACATCTTTTGCGGCTTGTTTTAAAAGCTTTTCTATATCCTTCATTTTCTGCCCTCCTTTTCTAAAAATTCTTTCAATTTTTTAAGTGCCGAATTGTTCTTCCAGGTGACGGTGCCTATCGGCATGCCAAACATTTCTGCAACTTCCCTGCGCTTATAGCCTGCTACCTGGCACATCATAAGTATTTCGTACTCGTCCTCGTCAAGGATTTTTGCCGCGATGTCGAATATGTAAGGAATTTGCGTTTCGGCTGTGCCGTACTTCCTTATTTCCGTTTCGTCTGTAAAGTCCGTGCTCTTTTCCCGTTCCCTTTTCTTTGCGTGGTTTAAGGCAAGGTTTTTTGAGATGCGCGTTATCCAGGCTGTGAAGTTTGTGCCAGAGGCGTAGCTTTCAAGCGAGCCTAGTGCACGCAGGTAGGTCTCCTGCATTATGTCTTCAGCGGCGGCCTTGTCGCGCAGTATGTACAGCGCGGCAAAATATACGCTGCGGTTGGTGCGTTCGTAGATATAGTCGAATGCCCGACTGTTTCCCGCCGCGTATTCAGAAACTTTTTTTTCAAGTTCAGCGCTGTGGTTCATTGTTAAAGCCTTCACTTAAATCGCCCTCCGCAGCCCTTTCATATATAAAACAACTCAGAGCGCGCTTTTGTTGGCGATTTTTAAAAATTTTTTTCCTTATTAAATAATATCATTTTTAGTGCATATTGTCAATACCGATTGCATGCATAAACGGCATTGCGCCTTTGTGCAGTTGTGCCGCGCTCTTTAACGCCTATGGCGCGCTTAAATACTGCCTTAAAAATTTGCGGATAACAGTGTGGTATTTTTTTACAGTACAGGGCACAATGCGCGCAGTATTATTCTGTATGACTGCCTCATATTTTTGTAATAAAAGTTAATTGACCCGCATATATGCCCCAATTATTTTATTTTATGAGTGTTGTCCGCATACTTATTTTAAGCGTTTAAATAAATAACTCAAGCGGTATGCACAAACGTATTTTCAGCTACAAAATTGACAACAAGCTTTTAATGTGATAAAATAAAGGGGAATTTTTAAGGTGCGCGCAAGGCGCGCGTATAGTGCGGTGTTCAGATGAAACAGGCATTTATAGATAAGCTCAGGGAATCGCTCTCTTCAATTCTTCCCATAGCGGCAATAATACTTGTACTAGCTTTGATACTCGGCGTCGGAACATACTCCTTTGTGCTGTTTATTATAGGCACGGTGCTGCTCGTTGTGGGGCTTTCCGGCTTCAATATGGGCGCGGATATGTCTATGCTTGTAATAGGCGAAAAGATTGGCTCTGTAATCACTCATTCGCGTAAGCTGTGGCTGATTGCGCTGGTCTCATTCATTATAGGCATGATTGTAACGATAGCCGAACCCGACCTGCAGATACTTGCGGGATATGTTAGCGAATCCATAAAACCCTGGGTGCTCATTATAACGGTGGGGGCAGGCGTAGGCGTCTTTCTTACGATAGCCATGATGCGTATCGTGCTTAAAGTCAGGCTGTCTGTTCTTCTTATAATCTTTTATGTGGTTGCGTTCGTCCTGGCGTTTGCCTTTGTGGACCCCGGTTTCTGGGCGATAGCCTTCGATTCGGGCGGCGTAACAACTGGCCCCATGACCGTTCCCTTTATAATTTCGCTCGGCGTGGGCGTTGCATCGATAAGGAGCGATAAGCAGGGCAAGGACGACTCGTTCGGTCTTGTGGCGCTCTCCAGCATCGGGCCGATAATCTCCGTGCTCGTGCTTGGGATTATCAGCGGAGCGGGCGGAATAGAGTACTCCTCCACAGTGTCCTCCCAGGACGGCAACACAACGCAAGCGTTCTGGCAGTTTTTAGAAGGTTTCGGCAAGTATGCCTCCGAGGTAGGGGTGGCGCTCGCGCCGATAGTGGCGTTTGCCCTTCTCTTCCAGCTTATAACCCGCGTCTTTCACAAGCGCCAGCTCATAAAGATAGGCGTCGGGATAGTTATAATATTCATCGGCCTCGTGCTCTTTCTGACGGGGGCAAACGTCGGCTTTGCGCCTATGGGTACGCTTATTGGCGCGGGTCTCGGCGGATTTGAGGGCGGTTGGTTCCTCATACCCGTGGGTATGCTTGTCGGCTACTTCGTGGTCGCGGCCGAGCCTGCCGTCCACGTCCTCAACAAGCAGGTTGAAAGAATGAGCGCGGGCGCAATCAAGGCGCGCTCTATGAAGATAGCGCTCAGCATTTCCGTCTGCTGCGCGCTCGGGCTTGCAATGCTCCGCGTGATAACGGGTATAAACATAATGTACATACTCGTCCCCGGCTATGCGGCGGCGCTCATACTCACATTCTTTTCGCCAAAACTGTTTACCGGTATCGCCTTCGACTCTGGCGGCGTTGCGTCGGGTGCAATGGTTTCGGCATTCGTCCTTCCCATGGCGATAGGCGCGTGCGATGTTATAGCGGGCGATGCGGCCGCTACGGCCATACTCACCGACGCGTTCGGCTGTGTGGCGTTTGTAGCGCTTATGCCGCTTATCACAATCCAGGTGTTCGGCATACTGTACAGGCACAAGACGCGCAGAATAAAGCGCACATTCCTTTCCAGGGAGGACAGCATTGTGGAGTACGAGGTGTACTGATATGGCAAAAACAGCGTTCAGAACAAGGCGCGGAACCTCATTTCAGGCGCGCGCGCTCCGTCCCGCGCAGATGGCAAACAGAGCCAAGCTGCTCATAAGCATAGTCAACCGCGGCGACGACGAGCGGCTCACCGAACTTCTCAACGATTTTTCGGTTGCCCTCACATTTTCGTGCATGGGCATGGGAACGGCGCGCAGCGCCGTACTCAACTATCTCGGCATAGGCACGAGCGAAAAGGCCGTTATGCTTTCGCTCATACCCGAAAGCGACGAGGAGGATATTTTAAGGGAGATAGAAAACAAGATGTCGCTCTACCTTGTGGGGCGCGGCATATCGTTTACTGTGCCGCTTTCGGCAGTATCGCAGATTGTGGCAAACGGCATTACAGGGGCGGCTAACGAAAAATATGTTGACGGGAGAAAGATTATGACCGATAAAGAGCGGGCTTACGACCTTATAGTCGTGGCGGTGGCAGAAGGTTATGTTGACGAGGCTATGGAGGCCGCGCGCAAGGCAGGCGCGGCGGGCGGTACGGTTATCCGCGCGCGTTCGCTGGGCAACGCCAAGGCCGAGCAGTTTGTGGGCATAAGCATTCAGGAGGAATGCGAAATGCTGCTCATTCTCTCGAAGAGGGAGGGCAAGGCCGCCATAATGCAGGCAATATCGCAGAGTGCAGGCCTTAAAACGGAGGCGGGCGGAATACTCTTTTCTCTGCCCGTGGATAAAACGGTGGGCGTGGGCGCGGTCGGTGCGGCGTATGCGCTTAAAAAAGCCGAACAGACTGCAGAGCCCGCAGCGGAAACGGCGGCAGCACAGGCTCCCTCGCCTGAACAGGACGCGGCAAAGCCCGACGGGGAGAGCGAAGCAGAGAAGTAAACTTTTTGCGAATTTTAAATTTTTCAATCTGATGTTCAGTAATAAAAGTTGAGTTTTATTTAAAACGCAAGGTGGCGTTTGATTTAAGCGTACTGTATTTATTATTACGGAATGTATTTATTATTTAGCAGAATGTATTTGATATTTAAGCGCGAGGGCGCGGGGCAATTTTTGACCCGCGCCCTCGCGCTGTCTGTCTATGATTTTTTGCTGTGTTTTTTAAATGTTGGAAAGAAATTGCGGCGCGGGCAAAAGAGTAAATTGCAGATGTGATAATATAAAAACTGTGCGCGTGGGACAAGAGATTGCAGGTCGTAAAAAAATTTGCAACTCTGGCAAAAGAGTAAATTGCATGGTGCAAAAAATTTGCGGCGCGGCATTTGCCGCGCCGCATGCCCGACGGCGTAGATTAAAGTAAAGTAAGCAGGTGCGCCGTCTGCAACAATTATTTCAGATTAAAAATATTCTGCTTATTTTGCAGTGTCGGGGAATTTTTGATTGTAGGTCTCTATGCTCTTTTCAACAATCTCCTCGGCCTCTTTTCTGCCCATAATCTCAGAAACGGCGGTGTGCTTGTGCTCGAGCTGTTTATATACCTTAAAAAAGTGCTTCATTTCCTCGAATATGTGCTTGGGTAACTGTTCAAGTTCGGTATAGCAGTTATATGTAGGCTCTTTGAAAGGTATTGCTATTATTTTTGAGTCCTCTTCGCCCTCGTCCGACATATTTATTACGCCTATCGGATAGCACCGCACGATAGTTGCAGGCAAAATGGGTTCGCTGCACAGAACAAGTACATCCAAAGGGTCACCGTCGTCGGCAAGAGTGCGGGGAATAAACCCGTAGCTTGCAGGGTACACGGTGGAGGTGTACAGCACGCGGTCTAGCCGCAGAATGCCTGTATCCTTATCCAGTTCGTATTTTGAACGCGAGCCCTTGGTTATCTCTATGTAGCACATAAAGTCCTCTTTTTTTATGCGTTCGGGCGCAATGTCATGCCATATATTCATCAGTTTCCTCCTTAAAGCGGGCTTTTTGCGCGTTTTGCGCCTGCCCGTAGTTGACCTGTCCTTTTTTTCTGCAATTAAACGCCCCTTCCGCAGATTTAATGCTGGGCATAAATTGCATTCTGTTATAATTTTATCACAATTTTATACCGTCTGCAAGGGGTAATTTAAAATTTGCCTCTGAAAATATTACCTTTACGTTAACTTTTATAGAAAAAAGTGCGACGTGTCGGCAGGGTGCAAAATTGCGCTCTTTCAAAATTTTTATATTTGCCCGAGTTTGCCTATATAAAAGGTGCGCGCACGCGCCCTTTCAACATAAAAATACAAATTTTTTGCGGCGTGCTCCGTTCTATGTAAAAAGCTCCGCGCATAAATTAGGGTATACCAAAGGGCGAAACACGGTTTTTTTAGGCCGCGTCTGCTCCTGGTATAAAGACCGGGCGCTTTTTTGCCCGTATAAAACGGAGGAGTTTAAAATGGATCAGGAACTTGAATACGCCCAGATGCTCGAAGTGCCCGTGAGCACGGTGAGCGTGGTAAAAAAGAAGCCCTTTTTTAAAAAGAAGGCGCAGGAAAAGGAGGATAACCTCAAGGAGCAGGTGGTGGACAGTGTAAACGAACGCATGGGCGACTATGTGTATTCCGAGGACCTTTCCGTCCCGCAGGAGAACAAAAAGAAGTCTGTGCTTTCCGTTGCCGATAAGCCTGGCAAGATACTCATAATAGAGGTTGCCGCGGCCTGCCTGCTCGCCATAGGCATTTTTCTGACCAATGTGTTTATGCCTACAAGCGCAATAAATACATTTATTTCCGACCTCACTAACGCGCCGAGTGCCGAGGCCGCATATACAGAATTTGACCTTTTCCCCGTTGTTTCAGAACTTTCTGACGCCGATGTGGCCGTATCCGATACTGGCGTTATAACCTTTACGGGCGAGGGTGCGGTATATCCCGTTGCCGAGGGCACTGTTGCCTCTGTAACGCCTCTTTCTGAAGGCGGCTATTCGGTGGAAGTGGCTCACACTTCGGCCTTCCGTACGGTAATTTCAGGGCTCACTAATGTCTATTACGGAGTAGGCGAGGCGGTTGAGGGCAACATACCCGTCGGTTATTCAGACGGCTCTGCCCAGGTTTCGGTGTCTATGTATAACAATGGCGCGCTTTTAAATTGTTACACGCTCTCAGGCGCGTTGCCCGTGTGGAATACGACTTCGGACTGACGGAGCGCAGATGAAGCTTTCCGTTCATCCGCTGTTCTTTGCGGCGGGCATATTCAGCGCCGTATTCGGCGGCCTGCCGGTTTTTCTGATATATACCCTGACCGCGCTTGTTCACGAGTGCGGTCATATTTTTTGCGCGCGCAGAATGGGTTTTGAATGTTCCTGTGTAAAGCTTATGCCGTACGGCGCGGCCGCAGTATGCAAAATCGACGGCATACTCCCCGCAGATGAGGTAAAACTGGCGCTTGCAGGGCCTGCGGTAAACGCCGCAATCTGCGCCTGCACGGCTGCACTGTGGTGGTTTTTCCCCATAACATATGCGTGGACGGATGTTGTGATGCAGGCAAACGCCGTAATGCTTGCGGTAAATATTCTGCCCGCATACCCGCTGGACGGCGGCAGGGTGGCGCGCTGTATTTTAAGCAAAGTGATGTCGCCGCGCGCCGCGTCCATAGCAATCAGGGCGGCAACCGTGCTCGTGGCAGGCGGTGTGGCCTCGCTCTTCTTCTTTACCGAGGTGGGCATAAATGCCTTCGTCTTTGCGGGCTTTTTGCTTGTTTCGGCGTTTTCCAAGGATGTGCCCGCCTCAAAAATAAATTTTATCGGGCACTCGCGCCTTATGCGCGGAGTGGAAATAAAGTACATTCTTGCCGCGCCCTCCCTCACATACAGACGGGCGATAGGCTTCCTTGACGACAAGCGGTATGTCATTTTCAGAACGGAGGACGGCAGGCAGGTGACGCAGGACGAACTGTGCGAAGGGTTTGCCGTACACGGCATATACGAAAGTATTTTCGGCGAAGAATGTGCCGAAAAAAGAAAAGAGTGTGACGAAGAAAGTAAAGAGCGCACTGAAAAAAGCGCGCCCGATTTACGCCGTACGGAAATTTTTGAGGAGGATGACACGTAGCCCGAACCCCTTTACACCCGCATATATGACGCATTTAACGCGCATTCGCCAGATGTTCGGTGCATAAAATAGTGAGCGGCGTAAGTCGTATAAAAGTGCGGCGCATAAAAGTGTTGCATAAAATAGTGAGCGGCGGAGCAAATCTCCGCCGCTCATTTCTGTAAAAAAC
>DVNE01000025.1 GCA_018714625.1 Candidatus Coproplasma excrementigallinarum | reverse complement strand
ATATCAGTAATATGAAAGGCGCGCGGCTTTATAAGCCGCGCGCCAAACTATTATTACATATATTACATAGTTCTGTTTGAGATATGTTTTGAAATATTTAATCAGATAGCCCAGTTGCCGTCTTTGAAAATCTGCACTCTCTTGCCGTCCTTCGTAACGCCGACGATAGACATATCCTTGCTGCCTATCATAAAGTCAACATGTATCATGGAATCGTTTACGCCAATCTTTTTACAGTCTTCCAAAGAATACTTTTCGTACTCTTCGAGGCAGTTGTTGAAGCCTCTGCCTAAAGCAAGATGGCAGCTTGCGTTTTCGTCGAAAAGCGTATTGTAGAACAGAATACCCGTATTGTTTATGGGTGAATCATAGGCTATCAGCGCGCACTCGCCGAGATATGCTGCACCCTCGTCCATCTTTACCATCTGCTCAAGAAGGTCGCCGTTCTTTTCAGCATAGGTCTTGACAACCTTGCCGTCCTTGAACTCCACCCAGAAATTTTCAATGAGCTTGCCCTGGTATGAAAGAGGCTTGGTGGCAAACACTTTGCCCTCTGCTCTGCCGCGCATGGGTGAGGTGAACACTTCCTCACTGGGGATGTTGGGGTTGAAGTATATATTTTTGCCGAGCGTCGTCTCGCCGCCGCCGCAGAAAATACCTTTATCTATAAGGCCTACCTTGAAATCTGTGCCGTTAGCACTCTTGTATTCAAGATAATCGAACTTATAAGAATTGAGGAAGGCGCACCTCTCGGCAAGCGTCTTATTGTGCTGTTCCCAGGCTGAAATGGGGTCTTCGTCCACGCGTGAAGTATACAATATTGCGTCCCAGAGTTTTTCAATAGCCTCTTTTTCGGGCAGGTCGGGGAAGACTTTGTGCGCCCAAGCCTTGCCGGGAACGGCCGCTATGCACCACTGGTACTTGTTTTCCATAGCGTCGATGTAGGGCTTTTGCAGAGGGTAACTCTTCATTCTGGCGCGGGCAATTTTTTCGTGGTCTGTACCCTTCAATCCGTCGGGGTCGTCCGAATCGAGCCAGAGCATGCAGGGCAGAATTTCTGACTTGCGCTTTAACTTGGCCTCGTCAGCTGCATTGAATTCTGCAAGCGACTCCTCGCTGCGATAGATATAGGAAAGCTTGGTGACGGGCATATAGCTCCACTCCACCGTCACACGTTCAGCTCCCGCCTGATAGCACTTTTCAACGACCATTGCCACAAATTCGGGCTGGTCGAGGTCGCAGCGCACGGTAACTTCCTGTCCCTTCTGCACGTTGAGGCCGCACTTAACTAAAAGGTCGGCATACTTTTCCAGTCTTTTTTTATCCATTATATACCTCTTGAATGGCGCATATAGCGCGCCTTGAAATTTTACGGTATGATTATAGCACTGTAAGCCCGTACAAGTCAAACGCACTGGCTGAAAACTAGGCAAAAAACAATTTTATATGAAAATATATTAGAGCAATAGCAAGATTTTTTAACTATGCGGGGCAAAAATGCTTGCTTTTTTCGTGTTAATTTAATATCATATTATAGGTTCAGCTGAAAGAGTGCTGAGCGGCGATGCGGAGATGGCTGAGCGGTTTAAGGCGCACGATTGGAAATCGTGTGAGGTCAAAAGCCTCCGGAGGTTCAAATCCTCTTCTCCGCGCCAAACCCCCGTAGTAGGTTTTTGCCTGTTACGGGGGTTTTCTTTTGGCAGGAGAACAGAGGATTTGAGGGGAGACAAACAACCGTCAGGTTGTGCAGGTCGGAGGTATCGACCGACGACAAAACAGCAGACACCCGCTGTTTTCCATGCGCGTCCGCTAAAGGCGAAAATCCTCTTCTCCGCGCCATGAAAAAAAGGTTCCTTTATGTGACCTTTTTTGCTATTAATTAAATTGGAATGTCTGAAAAACAGATAATTTATTAACTTAAAAAGGCAGACCGTGCGGCCTGCCTTAAAATTTTTGTTTAAACCACCCTTATAACCGAAAGTACGTCGGCTATATCATTTGTGGCATTGATGTCGTCAACGGCCTTGTTTACGCTCTTTTCCTTTGTGACGTGCGTCACGAATACAATGGGCACTCTGCCGTCTTCGCCCTCTTCCTCCTGTATCATCTGTGCAACAGATATATTGTGACGCGAGAATATCGAAGATACCTTTGCAAGCACGCCCGTCTTGTCGTGTGCTGCAAGCCTTATATAGTAGGCGCTCTTGAAATTATCTATGAACTTCGTGGAAGGGTCTGCATCGGGCGTATTTTTGAAGGTAGAATATCTGAATGTGGGGTGAGTAGCGCAGTAAATAACGTCGCCAACAATTGCGCTTGCCGTGGGCATTGCGCCTGCGCCGCGACCATACAGCATAACATCTTCCACGCAGTCACCCGTGATATATACGGCGTTATAGCTGTCCTTTACGCTGGCAAGCGGGTGCGTGCTCTTTATATATGTCGGATGCACGCGTACCTCTATCCCATCGTCAGTATTCTTGCCGATTGCAAGAAGCTTGAGAGTGTAGCCGAGCTGTTTGCCGTACTGAATATCTTCTTTTGTAATTTTGGTAATGCCCTCGCGGTAAATCTTTGTGTAAGGGATTTTTGTATGGAACGCAAGGCTGGAAAGTATAGAAAGCTTGTAAGTCGCGTCATATCCCTCTACGTCTGCCGTCGGGTTTGCCTCTGCATAGCCAAGTTTCTGCGCCTCTTTCAGCACTTCCTCGTATGATGCTCCTTCATCCGTCATTTTGGTGAGAATATAGTTGGTTGTGCCGTTGATAATACCCATCATGGAGAGCACTTTGTTGCCCTGAAGATTATCTAAAAGCGCCCTTATAACGGGTACGCCGCCAACACAGCTTGCCTCGTAAAACAGTCCGCAGTTGTTCTTTTTAGCCGCCTTTTCAAGTTCGTGATTAAACTTGCAGAAAAGCTCCTTATTTGAAGTAACTACCGATTTGCCTGCATTGAGCGCAGAGAGCACAAACGTTTTTGCAGGCTCTACACCGCCCATAACTTCAACTACTATATCTACGTCGGGATTTGAGCAGATTTCCGCTATATTGGAGGCTATCTTGCTCTCCTCCACACCGAGCGCAAGCGCCTTTTCTCTGTTCCGCTCAAGGACGTTTTCCACGACAAGGTCAATATCCTGCGTCTTGCGGTAAAACTCCCTGTGTTCGGTAAGCATTTTGTAAGTTCCGCCCCCGACGACGCCGAGGCCAAGTATGGCAACTCCTATTTTCTTCATATATATATGACCTCCCTTTATTGTAGTCCGCGGGTCTGTCACTTCTGTTCGTGACAGTTGAGGTAGTAAAGATACTTAAGTCCTTCAAGTGTGAGCAGCTTATCCACACAGTCGATGCAATCCACTTCCCTTGCAATGACTTCAGAAAAACCGCCGGTGGCAACCGTTTTTATGCTGGGAATTCCAAGTTCCTTTTTAATCTTTTTTACAATGTAGCCTACAAGGCCTGCAAAGCCAAAAACAATGCCTGCCTGCATATTTGTTACAGTATTTTTTGCAATAATGCTTGCGGGGCGCTCTATCTCGACCCTCGGCAATTTTGCCGTACCGTTTACAAGGCTGTCCAACGAGCCCTTAATACCGGGGGCGATAACGCCGCCGATAAACTCACCTTTTTCGTCGAGGATATTGAAAGTCGTCGCCGTGCCGAAGTCAATGATTATTAGCGGCGCGCCGTACTTCTGCAGTCCCGCAACATTGTTTACCACCCTGTCCGCACCGACTTCGCGGGCGTTGTCCACCTTTATGTTGAGCCCCGTCTTTATTCCGGGACCGAGGGTGAGCGGCGTAATGTGAAGATAGGTCGAGCACATACGCTCAAGAGTAAAATCGAGCTGGGGAACGACGGAGGAGATTATCCCGCCCTTTATTTTTGCGCGGTCTATGCCGTTATTTGATAGTATGGTTAATAGCTGCGCGCCGTACTCGTCCGAAGTCTTTTTGACGTCGGTGGCAACGCGGAAGCTTATTATAAGCTCCTCACCGTCAAACACGGCGTACTTTATATTAGTGTTTCCTATATCAAGACAAATTATCATGGTCTGTCCTTTCTGCGTCGTCTTTTTCTGTGCCGTTTTCGGCCTTGACCGCCCTCTTTTTGTTGTGGATAAACTGTTTTTCCACCACACGGTATACTGAATTGAGTGCGGGTGAAACTATCAGGTTGAGCGCAAGCTCAATAAAGAAGTTAAATGTTACCAACCCCACGCAGATAAAAATAAAGATATTCATTCCCTGGGACTGGGGCAGCGTGTTCTGATAGGTAAGAATTGTATCGCTCATGCACAGGCAGCCAAGAACGAACAGCGAAGTGTTTATGATTGGCACCAGAGCGGAAGCGACAAATGTTGCCGCAAGCGTATTCTTTTTTGATATAACTCTGAATACCATACCGCCTGCAAAACCTGCAACGGTCGTCTTGACGAGGCATATCAGAGTAGTTACCAATGGACTGTACGTCCATATTATATAATAGAAACCGCTCGGCGTAAGTATGACCTGAATAAGAATTACAATGCCGTTTGCAAAGCCGAGGATTGCTCCCGCGACGGGGCCGAGCACAATCGCGCCGAGCACGATGGGTATGAGCGAAAAGTTAAGTGTGACAAGATTTGCAATGTTGATTGAACCCGCAAAGACCTGCAACACAACCACCAGTGCCATAAGCACGCCCATAGTGGCAATGTTCTTTGCAGTAAAAAAGGTCTTTTTAACCTTTTCCATAAAGATACCTCCATCGGATTTCAGTATGAATATCCGCAGAAAAAAAATTTGTTATGCGCCCGCCCGAAATAAAAATTCAGAGCAAAAATGGTCAGACTTAAAAAAATGTCCGCCTTAAAAAGCGCTTAAAGTTTATACATTATAACATTTACTCACTTTTATTGCAAGCAAATGAAGCAAGTTTTCGCGGAGTAACATTTTTACGACGAAATAAATATTATTTAATATACGGTGATGAAGGTTGCGCACAGTAAGCTTTTACATTTTTATGCGAATGAGGCGCAGCCTAATCAGACGGCAAGGCACATATATTACATACCGCCTTGCAGAAAATTTATCGGGAGGAACATATGAACTTATTTTCCGGCTTGGGATGCTCGTCCAATAGTTGCCTTTGGATACTTTTACTTCTGCTCATAGCGGCAGGTTGCAGCGGAAACGGCATCGATTCTGTACTCAGCGGTAGCTGCACGCCCATACTTGTAGCGCTCCTTTACACGATGTGGAAAAACGGCACTCTTTCAAGCATTTTCTGCGGTAACTGCGGCTCTTGCAACTGCGGCTGATAATTTTCGGCATCTTTGCAGAGCATAAAACTTAACCAACATAAAAAGGGGTCGGAAACGACCCCTTTTAACTTATCTCTTTTCAGTTAATATTGCCTATCTTAAAAACGAGTACATTTAAGAAATTATACCGAACGCAGATATTTAAGTATGGCGGCAATGGTCTTTGCGTCGCATATCTCGCCGCGCTCTATCATATCTTCCGCCTCGGATAACGGAACAAACTGAACATTTACAAATTCGTCCTCGTCAGGGTGACTGCCGCGGTAGACTGCATTCTTTGCAAGGAATACATAAATTATCTCGTCTGTATAGCCGGGCGAGGGATATACCTCTACCAGCCTTGTAAGCTCGTCAGCGGTGTAACCTGTCTCCTCCTCAAGCTCCCTTTTTGCGGCGTCCATGGGGTTTTCTCCGGGATTGAGTTTGCCCGCGGGAATTTCCCATATCACCTTGTTATATGGAAATCTGAACTGACGCTCTAAAAGAATTTGACCGTTCTGTACAATCAGTACGGCCGCGCCGCCCGGGTGACGGACAACCTCGCGGAAGGAATTATGCCCGTTAGGCAATTCCACTTCCGAAAGCTGTAAAGTCACTACCTTGCCTTTGTATAAAGTTTTGCGTGAAAGCTCCCTCTCTTCAAGTTTCATTTCATGCCTCTGCATTTAGTAAATTTATAAGCTTTGAAAAATTATTGTGGCACGCCGAGTAATACTCGTAGCCGCGCAAAATAGCCTCGACAGAATTGGCTCTGCCGTCGCGGATAGCTCCTTCAAGTTCGTTAAGCATTGTTATGCCGTCGCGCTTTTCTCCGTCCGACATGGCTGAATCGGCAATTATCTGCTTTTCGTTTGCAATCAGCAGGCTTATAACCGTGAGCTTTTCGGCTGCTTCGGGGTCGGGAGCAGCTTTAAAATTGCTTGAAGGGGCTTCGGCAGTATTCTGTCCGTTTTCTTCCTTATCTTCCAACTCCTCGCGGAAGAGGTCAGAAATAAGCTCTTCCATACTGCCTATTACGGTATCGCAGAATGAATGGAACGAGGAAAAATAGCTGCCGTCCTCGGCAAAATAGCGCTGCAAAAAATTGTTGAAGTTGATGGAATCGTGGTCAAATTCCACAAGCAGGCAGAATATTAACGCCAGTCTTTCGGCAGGGTTCTCGGGCAGGACGAGCATACTCTTCGTCAAAAATCCGTCCTGATAGGTCTGAAGATATCTGCGCTTTGCAGTAATATAATCAAATCTTTCGGTTACGGCATGGAAGAGTTCATACAGCGTTTTGCTGTTTACTATGCTTTTTAAGATGTCTTTAATGCGCGTAGTGGCCATTATGAACTTGCTCTTTCTGAGCAGCTCGCATTTTTCTAAAAAATCCTTTACTTCAGCTTTCGTATCATTCATTGAGGCACCTTAATAATGTTTTTACATATAAATTATAACACATATTTTTCAAAATCAAAGAAATTTTAAGTAAATAGTTGATTTTAAATTGCAAATTAGTTATAATAATATAGCTTTTTTGAAAAACAAACAGGGAAATTTAAGGTATTATGCTGAACACTGGCGAAACATCCATCAATAAGTTAATAATTTTATTTGTCTTCGACAAGATGGAGAGCGCCATTTCAGAGAGAACCATAGTCGATATGTGCTCCTCTTCAAATGACTGGATGGGCTACATGGACTGCGTGAACGTCATTCATAAGCTTCTGGACGATAACTTCATATGCATAGTCAATGAAGACGAGGACACGCTGTATACCATCACTCCGGACGGTCGGGAGACGCTTGCAAATTTCTACATAAAGATACCCAAGAGCGTTCGGGAGGAAATTTCGCAGTTTGTCAAAAAGAACAGCTCGCACTACCGCAACAGGCAGGAATGCCGCTCTGACTACTATCAGAACAAGGACGGTACTTACACCGTCTACCTTAAAATTCTTGCACCCGTTCAGCCTATTTTAGAGCTTAAGTTTGTAGTACCTGACAGAAAGACGGCCAATAAAATTTATAAAAAATGGGAGGAAAAGGCTTCCGACGTATATTCGGTTATATACGAGAACCTTTCAGACTGAGATGTTTACTTATAAGACGCACGGCACCTGCTCGCGTGCCATTACATTCGACGTTGACAGCGAAAATAAATTAAGGAATGTAAAATTTTCAGGCGGCTGCATGGGAAATACACAGGGCGTGGCAAAGCTCTGCGAAGGCAGAGATATAGACGAAGTTCAGTCCGTTTTAAAGGGTATACTTTGCCGAAACGGCACCTCCTGCCCCGACCAGCTTTCAAAAGCCATTGAAGAATACAAAAAATCGGTAATTAATGCCTGACATAGTACTCTGCAAATTGGTTGTAATGGGAATTATAATATAATACGTTAAAAAAGCTCCGCTTAATGCGGAGCTTTTTTGTTATAACTTTATTTGATTTAAGTAAAATTTTCAGCAAACTCTACCCTTACTAATTTTTAAATGTTTAAGTATTGATTTTTTAAGACAAAGCTGCAAAGCTTTTTCAGATTGAAGTGAGCAGGTTGTAAACAGCACTCATATCTTCGCCCTGCAAATCGAGGTAGAAGCATCTGCCGGCATAGCCGTACTGCGGAAGATAGCGAATAACATTAAAGCCCTTGTACTCGGGTTTTACCTCCACCAGCAGTTTTTCAAACGGCATTTCGTGTATGGAAAGCTCCCTTCCGTAAGAAAACTCAACCCACACTCCGCTCTTCATTGCGTTTACCGTGTAATCATTAAGGCTGACGCCGAATGCAGGCATTGTAAGCGACTGTGCCAACATATTGCTCCACTGTGTGACTATTTTGTTGTATTGCTCTTCGCCGCAGGCGTAAGAAGATTGTATGCCTTGATTGTATACGGTTATTTCTTCGGCCTGTAAAAACGCTTGTTGCAGTTGCATTTTATCTTAACCTCTTTATCAGTAATGTATCGCGTAGCGCCGCGCCAAACATAATTTGCTGTCTTGCACCAGACTGAACTAAAGTGTGTGGCACTCAGAACTTAAGCGGCAGATTTTAATTCTGCCAGAAACTTTCAGCAGAATAATAACTCAAAGTTGACCGTAATGTCTGAAGGCTTTGAAATTTACAAACATTAACTTTTGCCAGACAAAAAGTTTCTCTGCAGATACAAAATTTAATATGGATTATTTTGCCGACAAATATTCGTCTATTGCCTTTGCTGCAGTTTTACCTGCGCCCATTGCAAGTATAACTGTCGCCGCACCCGTAACGGCATCGCCGCCGGCGTAGACGCCCTCTTTACTCGTTTTGCCGGTAGCCTCTTCCACGACAATGCCGCCGCGTCTGTTGACTTCAAGTCCGGCCGTTGTATTCTCTATAAGAGGGTTCGGACTTGTTCCTATCGCCATTATAACGCAGTCAACGTCTATTACATATTCGCTTCCTGGCACTTCTACCGGCCTGCGCCTGCCCTGTTCGTCGGGCGCGCCGAGCTCGCACTTAATCACCTTTATGCCGGTTACAAAACCATTTTTAGGGTCGCGCCTGTCGTCGGGATTGTGGTAGCCGACTATCTCGACGGGGTTGCGGAGAATATCAAATATTATTCCCTCTTCCTCGGCGTGTTCAACCTCTTCCTTCCTTGCAGGCAGCTCATTCATGGAGCGTCTGTAGATTATATGAACGCTCTCTGCACCCAGCCTTAGCGCCGTGCGCGCGGCATCCATTGCAACATTTCCTCCGCCCACTACCGCTACATGCTTTGCGTGCATTATGGGGGTGTCGGAATTATTTTTATAAGCCTTCATGAGATTGCTGCGCGTTAAGAATTCGTTTGCAGAGTACACGCCCTTGAGCCCTTCACCAGGAATATTCATAAAGCGGGGAAGTCCTGCACCCGAACCTATGAATACGGCCTCATAACCCATTTCAAACAGTTCATCTACGGTGAGGGTTTTACCTATGACCACATTGGTCTGGACATCTACGCCGTACTGCTTTAAGTTGTCGACTTCCTTATTTACAATGTCTTTGGGAAGTCGGAATTCGGGTATGCCGTATACGAGTACGCCGCCTGCTGCGTGCAACGCCTCAAATATCGTCACTTTATATCCTTTTTTGGCAAGGTCGCCGGCGCAGGTAAGTCCTGAAGGACCAGAACCGATTACTGCCACCTTGTGGCCGTTCGATACGGGCACGCTTACAATACCTTTGAAGTTTTTATTGTGATAATCAGCTACAAACCTCTCCAGTCTGCCTATTCCGACGGGCTGGAATTTAATGCCGAGGGTACACTTCTGTTCGCACTGTGTCTCCTGAGGGCAGACCCTGCCGCACACGGCGGGCAGGGAAGAGCTTTCAGAAATAATCTTATAAGCTTCTTCAAAATTACCCTTTTTGACTTCGGATATGAAGTCGGGTATGGCAATATTGACGGGGCAGCCGTTTACGCAAGGTCTGTTTTTGCAGTTGAGGCATCTGTTTGCCTCGGCAACTGCCGTCATTTCGTCGTAGCCGAGGGCAACTTCGTCAAAGTTATGTGCGCGCACTTCAGGCGCCTGGACGGGCATTTTGTGTTTTTCGGGAATTATAGCCATCTTACTTTACCTCCTTAAAGAGGTTGCATGTTCTTTCTCTTTCGTGTGTTTCAAAGTCGCGGTACATTGAAGAGCGCTCTATCGCCTCGTCAAAATCAACTTCATAGCCGTCGAAGTCAGGGCCCTCGACGCAGGCAAACCTCGTCGTTCCGCCTACGGTAAGGCGGCAGCCGCCGCACATTCCTGTGCCGTCTATCATTATGGGGTTCATGGATACGGTTACGGGCACGCCGAATGGCTTTGCCGCCGCCACTACAAACTTCATCATGATAAGCGGTCCGATGGTTATTATTTTATCGTATTTAACGCCTTTTTCGAGCGCCTCTTTCAAAGGCTCGGTTACTACGCCCTTTCTGCCGTTAGAGCCGTCGTCCGTCATTACAGTAAGATTGTCCGAGCAGGCAGTAAATTCGTCCTCAAGAATGATAAGGTCTTTATTTCTGAAACCGATTATTGAATCCACCCTGCAGCCAAGCTCTTTAAAACGCTGTGCAACGGGAAGAGCTATGGCGCAGCCTACTCCTCCGCCTACGATGCATACGCTTTTTACGCCTTCTGTCTCAGTGGGACGGCCGAGCGGACCTACAAAGTCGCAGATATAGTCGCCCTCGTTTTTCATATTGAGCTTCATTGTGGTTGCGCCAACCACCTGGAATATAATTTTAACCGAACCTGTCTGCCTGTCGTACCCTGCAACGGTGAGAGGTATTCTTTCGCCGTCCTCGTCGACGCGAAGAATTATGAACTGGCCCGCCTGCGCTTTTTTTGCAACAAGCGGCGCATATATATCTATCATTGTAACGGTAGGGTTGAGAATGCGCTTTTTTAAAATTTTATACATCCGAATTATCTCCTTTATCGGCCTTGACGACCTCTTTTATGTACTTGATAAGATAGAGCGGATAGGGCGCGTTATACTCCTTTTCAAAGCGGACTTCCCTTACAACTCCCCTCTGCAGGTGGTTGTGCCTGCCGAGCGGCGCAACAACGCTGTCGCCTTCGCGGACGTATTCAAATGGGCAGCAGTACCAATATTTAAGCCCTGCAACATTGGGGTCGTCTGGAAATTCCACTGCAGTAAAACATATCAACTCTCTCATATGAATTTAATTATAGCACCTGTTTGAAAAAAATCCAACAAAATAAGGCTTGCTTTTTGAGCAAGCCTTATAATAATAGGTAAAAAACTAATAATTATTCGTAATCTACGACGTTAATCCACTTCATAAGGAATTCCTTTTCCTCTTCGGGTGCCTTTACAAGGCGCGAAGCAGCAACAATGGGAATCCACTTCTGAACGTACTGGATGGCCGTATCTGCTTTTTTGCAGAACAGTTTAAGGTATTTTTCAGCAACATCAGGCTTGCCCTGAAGATAGAACAAAAGGTATGTACGCGCAACGTCTGCCGCGGCGTTACCCTGGGTTGCGTGCGCCCAGTCTATAACATAGGGCGTGCCGTCGGCGGTTATTATAACGTTGCTGGGGTTAAAATCGCCGTGGCAAAGCTTTATGTGCCTCTTCATTCCGTTCAGGCGGGTGTGAAGGTCGTATCTTGTAGTTGCGTCAAGGTCGGCGGCACTTATCTTTCTGTTCATTTTTTCTATGAGCATATTCAGAAGAGGTACACGCTTGGAATGAATGTTGAGCTGAACGTCTACAAACAAATTGAGGTACTCGTCGAGTTTTTCGGGATTTTCTGCCATAAGCTGCTCTAAAGTTGTGCCCTCGATGTAGTCCATCGATATAGACCAGCAGCCGTCCACTACGGAAACCGACTGAATTTTAGGAATGTTGAGGTCGGTCTCCTCTACTCTTGCCTGGTTGAGCGCCTCGTTGAGTATGTCGGCCTTGGAATAGCCCGCGTCAAAGAGCTTTACCAGCTTACTGTTCTCCACAAAAATTTTTTTGCCCGGCCTTTCGGCTATTACGTTATGGTTGCTCATTGTATTTCCTCCTTATTATTTGCCGTAGTACGCGTTGAGATACATCTGCTTTATCTCGCTCATCAAAGGATAGCGGGGATTTGCACCCGTGCACTGGTCGTCGAAGGCCTGTTCAACCATATCGTCGAGCCTTGCAAGGAAGTTCTGCTCGTCTATGCCGTAGTCCTTTATAGTCTTTTTGATGCCTATCTTTGCCTTGAGGTCGTCTATCGCCTTGATAAGGTTTTCAAGCTTATCCTTATCGGTCTTGCCGCCGAGGCCTAAAGCTTCGGCAACTTCAGCATAGCGCCTTAAGGTCTTGGGATGGTCGTACTGGCTGAAAGTACCCATCTTTGCGGGAGCTTCCGCTGCGTTGAAGCGGAGCACTTCGTCTATCATAAGCGCGTTTGCAATGCCGTGAGGCAGGTGATGGAATGCGCCCAGCTTGTGCGCCATTGAGTGGCATACGCCGAGGAAGGCGTTTGCAAACGCCATACCTGCCATAGTGGCGGCGTTGGCCATCTTCTCCCTCGCTTCAATATCGGCCTGACCGTTCTCGTAAGCGCGGGGCAGATATTTGAATATAACTTTGAGCGCCTGAATTGCAAGTCCGTCCGTATAGTCGGTTGCCATTGTGGACGCATAAGCCTCGAGTGCGTGCGTTACGGCGTCAATACCGGATGCAGAAGTAAGTCCCTTGGGAGCCGACATATGCAAATCGGTGTCGATTATAGCCATGTTGGGCATGAGCTCGTAGTCGGCAAGGGGATATTTAACGCCCGTCTTTTCGTCGGTAATTACGGCAAACGGGGTAACCTCTGAACCTGTACCTGCCGAGGTGGGAATGGCTATGAAGTATGCCTTTTCTCCCATCTTGGGGAAGGTGTATACCCTCTTGCGGATATCTATGAAGCGCATTGCCATATCGAGGAAGTCTGCTTCGGGGTGCTCGTACAGTACCCACATTATCTTGCCTGCGTCCATGGCTGAGCCGCCGCCGAGTGCGATAATCGTATCGGGCTCGAAGTTACGCATCTGCGCAACGCCCTCAAGCGCACAAGCAAGCGTAGGGTCGGGCGCTACGTTGAAGAATGTATCGTGTGCAATGCCCATTTCGTCGAGCTTGTCGGTAATGCACTTGGTAAATCCGCTCTTATAGAGGAAACTGTCTGTAACAATGAACGCCTTTTTCTTGCCCATAACCGTTTTGAGTTCGTCCAAGGCAACGGGCAGGCAACCTTTTTTGATATATACTTTCTGCGGCGCTCTGAACCAAAGCATATTCTCCCTCCTCTCCGCAACTGATTTGATGTTCAAAAGATGTTTAACGCTTACGTTTTCCGAAACGGAGTTACCGCCCCATGAGCCGCAGCCGAGCGTGAGCGAAGGTGTAAGTTTGAAGTTGTATAAATCGCCTATGCCGCCGTGCGAGGAGGGCGTATTCACAAGAATGCGGCAGGTCTTCATGCGGGCGCTGAACTTGTTGAGCTTTTCCTGCTCGGTGGTAACGTTGAGATAGATGGACGAAGTATGTCCGAAACCTCCGTCGGCAATCAGCCTTTCCGCCTTGTCCAAAGCGTCGTCAAAGGACTTTGCCTTGTACATTGCAAGCACGGGTGAAAGCTTTTCGTGGGCAAATTCCTCTGAAATGTCCACAGATTCAACTTCGCCGATTAAGATTTTTGTGCTCTCGGGAACGTCCACTCCTGCAAGCGCTGCAATGGTGTGCGCCTTCTGGCCTACTATCTTTGCGTTGAGCGCGCCGTTTATTATTATGGTCTTGCGCACTTTTTCGATTTCGTCGGGCTTGAGGAAGTAGCAACCGCGGTATGCAAATTCCTTTTTAACCTTGTCGTAAATCTTGTCGGCAACAATCACGGACTGTTCAGATGCGCAAATCATGCCGTTATCGAAAGTCTTGGAATGGATTATAGAGCTTACTGCAAGCAGTATGTCGGCGCTGTCGTCGATAATGGCGGGCGTGTTGCCTGCACCTACGCCGAGCGCGGGCTTGCCGCTTGAATAAGCCGCCTTAACCATGCCGGGACCGCCGGTTGCAAGAATGGTATCGGATTCAGACATGAGGAGATTTGTCATTTCAAGCGAAGGCCTGTCTATCCAGCCGATAATGTTCTCGGGCGCGCCTGCTACCACTGCAGCCTCGTATACGACTTTAGCCGCAGCGATAGTGCTCTCTTTTGCTCTGGGGTGCGGGCTGATAATTACGCCGTTGCGCGTCTTAAGGCAGATAAGCGTTTTGAATATTGCTGTAGACGTGGGGTTTGTGGTGGGGATTATCGCCGAGATGAGGCCGATAGGCTCGGCAATCTTTTTGAAGCCGTACGCCTTATCCTCCTCTATTACGCCGCAGGTCTTTGTGAACTTATACTTGTTGTAGATGTACTCGGCGGCATAGTTGTTTTTGATAACCTTATCTTCAACAACACCCATGCCCGTCTCCTGCACGGCAAGTTTAGCAAGGGGAATACGCTGTTTATTGGCAGCGATTGCACAGGCAAGAAAAATCTTGTCTACCTGCTCTTGCGTAAAGGTAGAAAACTTTTTCTGCGCTTCCCTTACTTTGCTGATCTTTTCCTCCAGCTTTTCAACGCTGTCGCAAACATCATAAGTGAATTTGAAGTCCATACCATTCTCCTATATATTATTTTGCTCGATTAACAAATTTATATCGTAATTTTTTTATCGATTAAATTTTATCAAATAAAAACGGCGACGGCAAGTGAACGACGGTGAATTTTTTTAAAAATGTTAATTTGTTAACTTTTCATAAAAACAGTTAAAAACAAACACGGGTTGTTTAAACTGATTATACTTGATTTTATAGCATAATGCAATACCTGATTTGTTTTTTTATGCAGTCAAAAATCAAAATGAGCCCAAACACCATAAAACTATTTTCAAATGACGGAAATTAGCTTGACTTTGCAGTGCTCATTCATTATAATATTAATGTTTTTGAGAATATTATGCGGATATGGCGCGGGCAGACGCGCTGTATATATTTTATGCGGATATGGTGCGGGCAGACGCGCTGTATATATATTATGCGGATATGGCGGAATTGGCAGACGCGCAGGTTTCAGGTTCCTGTGGGCGACCGTGCAGGTTCAACTCCTGTTATCCGCACCAACTCTTAATAGCTTGAACTTCTTTGTCATAAAAAGAATGTTCGG
>DVNE01000024.1 GCA_018714625.1 Candidatus Coproplasma excrementigallinarum | reverse complement strand
CGCCACGCTTTTATAACATAACATACTGTTTTTAATCCTTTACTCTGTTGCCATCTGCGTCGTAGTGCAAAATCTCGCTGTCCATATATCTGACGCGGTTCTGTACAATATAAATTGCGCGTGCGCAGAAGTAACCGCCTCCGTCCGTATCGTAGGTCACCTCTATGCTCTCGCCAAAGTCAATGCTTCCGTTCCCGCTTGTAGCTACCAGCATACCGAACTCCTCTTTTTCAGAGCGGTACAGGTCTATGCACACGTCTATTTTTTTGCCCAGGGAAAATTCGTTTGTAACTTTTGCCGTCACCGTGCCGTCGCCGTTGCCGTCCAGCCTAAGCGATATAAAGGTAAAAGTTTCGTCCTTTGAACACCCCGAAAGGGCGGTTGTTGCGGCCAGCGCCGCCATTGCAAGCACACCAAACAAAAAAATGGCAAAAACTCTTTTCACGTTCTTTTCTCCTTTGTTATTACGTATGCAAACAATGCCGCAATAAGCAGTATGAACATGCCTAAAATCACGCTTAAAACTATCATCGGCGTATTCTGCGGAATGGTAATTATCCACACGGTGGAGCTTGTATCGTACTGAGCGTCCTTTACGGCATAAGCTATGGTTACGGCAAGTCCGGCGATTGCAGCTGCAAACAGTACGGCAAGCAACGCCACGATAAAAATAAACTTCTTGCCGTAACGGGCTTTTTCGCTGTCTTTAAACTCTGTCGGCAGGCTTTCGGCGGCAGGGGCAGGTTGTACGCCTATCTCGAGCATCTCGTTGGCGTCCAGCTTAAAGGTTTTGCATATGCCTGCCAGCTGCGTAACGGACGGAGTACTTTTGCCCGCCTCCCAGCGCGAGACGGTCTGCCTTGTCACGTCTAGCCGTTCGGCCATCTCCGCCTGCGAAAGTCCGTGTTCGTCCCTCAGTTTTATAAGCTTTTCCCTTAAATCCATAACAAATGTGCGGTGCGGCAAAATTGAGCAGTTTTTATATGTTAAAATTATAACACGGGTGCGCCGCCGCTGTCAATGGGCAGGCTTCAAAAAAATACATAATTCGGCAATTTGTGTGTATGTTTGCGCCAGGCGAAGGCTATAATTAAACCTGCCTATGTTTACAGAATTTTTTAACGATGTCTACAAAATGATAGCCTCGCTCAGCCTTGAAACGCTGCTCTGTGTATGCTGGGGAGCGTTTGCCTTTATATTCCTGCTCACGCTCGTGCTCACGCTGTGCAATGCAGGCGTGCGCGCCGCCGATAAGCGCCCCTATGCCGCGGCGGTAAACGTGTTTGCCGCGCTCACTTTTGCCTTTTCGCTGATGTGGGAGGAGCTTGCATTTTCAGTACTGCTCGCCGCCGCATTCTGGTGCGTGGGATATATAAGCTACGGGGTTATAGTGCTCGCTTCGCGCAGAGCCGTAAATAAAAGGCCGCCCGTGCCCATGCCGCAGCAGCCTCAGCCGCCTTCAAATATGCTGCGCCCCGAAATCACCCCCGCAAAGACCAACGTCCGCACAGAGCACGCCGTAGGCCTTGCGCAGAAACTGCTTGAAAAGGAGCTCGGCCGTGGCGACAGGCAGGAGGCGGAAAAGATATTGTCTTCCTTGAGGTTTATGCAGGCAAAGGGGGAGCTAACCCCCGAAGACAACGAAAGCCTCAACGAAAATTTTAACGCGCTGTTAAAGCTTATGGCCAAGTACAGCGTGTGATTGCTAAATGGTTTTCATCTGCGCCTGGAAGTACTCCCCTGCATCGCGCGCGGTTTTGAGCGCGTCGGGAGTTAAGGCGCAGCCCTTTTTAAGAATTATAGCCCCGTCGTTGTCCTTTACGTCCTCCTTAAGGGTGCGGCGGGGTTTTAAAATCAGCACGTCGCCTGCACAAAACTCTTCGGCGGCGTACTTTTTTTTGTCTATATAATATACGGCGGCGCTGTTTTTATAGGTAATTTCTGTAAGGTTACCCAAAAATTTGCCCTCTTCGGTGTATGCGGCCAGTCCCAGCCGTATGTTTTTGCTCGCCTTTCTGGCCGCCGCTCTGTCCTCAAAGACTATTGTTTTGCCGCAGGAGACAACATTTTTTATGTCTATGTCAAATTCTCTCTCCTGCCCGTCAAAGCATTGCAAAAATTGCGGGATGCCGCCGCTTCCAAGCACTCCGCGCACCCAGCCGCAGCTTTTGCCCTGCGCGTTTTCAACCTCTTTGCCGAAAAACTCTGAAACCTTCATTCCAACCTCCGTTTGCAGCAAACATTCTGCTCTTTATAAGAATATAATATTTTATACAGCGCCGTGGCACAATAAACTTTAATGCAGCTTTTTGCCGAAAAAGTTGTTTTTTTACTTTAACGCTAAATGCGGGCGGCTCTTCGTGGGAACGGCGGGGGAGTAAAGTTTATACTTGCAGTGTTGTAATAAGGTTCTTTGTGGACGCGGCGGGAAAAGTAAAGTTTTTTGTGGGTTAGCTATAAGCGGCTTTTCTTTGGCACGGCGGTGGTAAAGTTTTTGTTTTTGCAGAGTTGTCATAAAATTGTTAAAAAATTTCAATTTACCTTTTTACAAAAAAAGTTTACACATAACTTGACAGGTGTAAAGTTTTAGTGTAAACTAAGCTCAACCTTAGGAAAGGTGAGGGTGTATTGCCCGTGGAAGAGCGAAACTCTTCCTCTTAAGGTTGCGCATATGTAAGCGTGCGACGGTGTATTGCCGGCCGCTTTGCATGGGACGGCATTGTCCGTCCTGGGCGCAAAAGAACGGGCACAGCGGCGTCGGTGTACTGCCGGCCGCAGGGTGTTTGTTCGTGCAAGGCAGGCTCGCGGGGACGGTGTATTTCCGGCCGTGATTACCGCCTTACGGTAACATTCAGCCGCGGCAGAAAAGCCGCGGCTTTATTTTTAACTTCAGGACTAAAAAATCACTGCAAAAATTTGCGTGGGTGCTATATGATTGACCTGGATAAATATTACGATGTGATAATAGTCGGTGCGGGCGTTGCGGGGCTCAACTGCGCGCTCAACCTCTCTACGGACAAAAAAATTCTTATAATCTGCAAGGACACGCCCGATAAGTCGGACAGCTACCTTGCCCAGGGCGGTATTTGCCGCCTCGTGGACGAGGACGACTACAAGGGCTACTTTGAAGACACCATGCGTGCCGGTCACTACGAAAATAATCCCGCCACGGTAGACTGCATGATACGCAACTCGCAGGAGCTGATAGACGATCTTATTGCCTGCGGCGTGCGCTTTGCGCGCAATCCAGACGGCTCGCTTGCCTACACGCGCGAGGGCGGACATTCCCGTCCCAGGATTTGCTTCCACGAGGACTGCACGGGCAAGGAGATAACCACCCGACTTATGCAGAAGGTGCGCGCGCGCAGCAATATCTTTATTGCGCCCTATGTAACAATGGTGGACATAATCTGCGAGGGCAACACCTGCTACGGCATAGTCGCAAAGGACAGCAAAAACGGCAAGCTTTACAGGCTCTATGCCGACTATACGGTGTTCGCTTCGGGCGGACTTGGCGGCGTGTTTGAAAATTCCACCAACTTCCGTATCCTGACTGGCGACGCGCTTGCAATTTGCCTCAACCACGGCATTCCCGTAGACCACATAAACTACATTCAGATACACCCTACGACCTTCTATTCAAAGACCAAGGGTCGCAGGTTCCTCATTTCGGAGAGCGTGCGCGGCGAAGGTGCAGTGCTGCTCGATAAAAATTTCCACAGGTTCTGCGACGAGCTTCAGCCGCGCGACGTGGTCACAAAGAACATTCTCGCGCAGATGAAGAAGGACGGCACCAAGCACGTATGGCTGGATATGCGCCCCATACCCAGGGAGGAGGTAATAAAGCACTTCCCCACGATAGTGCAGCGCTGTCTCGACGAGGGGTACGACGTATTCCGCGAGTGTATTCCCGTAGTGCCTTCGCAGCACTATTTTATGGGCGGCATCCGCTCTGACCTCGAGGGCAGGACTACGATGGACAGGCTGTACGCAGTCGGCGAAACGTGTTGCAACGGTGTGCACGGCGCAAACAGACTGGCCTCAAACTCGCTGCTCGAAAGCCTGATATTTGCAAAGCGTGCCGCAAAGGATATTCAGTCGCACTATCAGAGGATTGACCTGAACGCCGCCGCAAGGGCGGAGGCTTCGCTCGATCTCGAAAAATATAAAAACGTGCCCGCTCTGCTCAAGAGCTATAAGGGCATAGTGCTCAATGCCATAGAGGAGGCCGAACGTGAACAACCCCGTAACTGAAAAGCTGCACACAGACGAGCTTATAATGATGGCTCTCAAAGAGGATATATCCAACGAGGATATAAGCACCAACGCCGTAATGCCCGATTATAAAAAGGGCGAGGTTGACCTTATCTGCAAGCAGGACGGCGTAATATGCGGGCTCAACGTGTTCTCGCGCACTTTCACTTTGCTCGACGCAGGTACGCAGGTCGAGCTGTATAAAAAGGACGGCGACGAGGTAAAAAAGGGCGAGCATGTAGCCAGAGTGACTGGTGACATACGCGTGCTTCTATCGGGCGAGCGCACCGCGCTCAACTACCTTCAGCGCATGAGCGGCATTGCAACATATACGCGCAGGGTGGTAAATCTGCTCAAAGGCTGCAAGACCAGACTGCTCGATACGCGTAAAACTACGCCCAATATGCGCATATTTGAAAAATACGCCGTAAAAGTCGGAGGCGGGGTAAATCACCGCTACAACCTTTCAGACGGTATTCTTTTAAAGGATAACCACATCGGCGCGGCAGGCGGCGTAGCAAAAGCCATAAAAATGGCGCGCGATTACGCTCCCTTTGTCCGCAAGGTGGAGGTAGAGGTGGAAAACCTCGATATGTGCCGCGAGGCCGTTGAGGCGGGCGCGGATATAATCATGCTTGACAATATGTCTCCTGCCGACATGAAGAGGGCGGTGGAGCTTATAGGCGGGCGTGCGCTCACCGAATGCAGCGGCAACGTCACCGAAGAGAACATAAAAAATATTATAGATACGGGCGTAGACTATGTTTCGAGCGGCGCGCTTACCCATTCCGCGCCCGTGCTTGATTTATCGCTCAAAAATCTGCACCCCGTAGACTGAAAACTTTTTTGCGGCGGCTGTCGGATTGTGTGTTTCGCCGCATTTTGCGGCCTGAAAAATGCATCGACCACACTGCTGATTTTTGCGTTGGTTGCGGCATATGTGCCGCTCAATTTGCAGTTTTTGCAACTTTAAAGGAGGGAAATCCTTAAATGAAGGCTGATTTGAGAAGGCAGGAGATACTCGCCACATTCGGCAACAGCGACAATGCTCTGTCGGCGGCGCTCCTTGCTGAAAAACTGGGCGTTTCGCGCCAGGTAATAGTGCAGGATATAGCCATTCTGCGCGCAAACGGGTACGATATAATCTCTACCAACCGCGGCTATATTCTTGCCACAAAAAAACCTTCGGCCACAAGGGTGTTCAAGTGTAGGCATTCCTTTGAACAGATTGTGGACGAAGGGTATATCATTATCGGGCTGGGCGGAAGAATAGAGGATGTTTTTGTAAACCACCGCATATATGGCCGAATTACCGCCCGTCTTGAGCTGTATAACAAGATGCATGTGGAGGAGCTCTACCGCTCGCTTGTGAGCGGCGCTTCCAAACCGCTCATGGCTGTGACGGACGGCTACCATTACCACACCGTGACGGCCGCCGACGAGGCCACACTCGATAAAATTCAGAATGCCCTGCGCGACGCGGGCTTTCTTATTGAAATATAAGCGCGGACTTTCTTATTGAAATATAATATTTTTTAAATAAAGTGCTTTTTGTACGGCCTGCTTTGGTATATTCAGGGTTTGGCCGTTGTTTGTAAAAAGGGGTAGTTTTATGGTAATTCACCACGACAAGATGGCGTACGGCAAGCTGGACAGCCTTTCCGATAAGTTATCAGAAGAAAAACTTGCCGCTATGGCAAAGTTGCTTTCTGAAGGCGCTGATGAGGGCAAGGTGCAGGAGGACGCCTCCGTTGCGGCAAATAAGCCAAAGGACAGGGCAGAAAAAGGCCGTTCTTGAGCACGCAAAAAAATAATACCTAAGTCAATAATTTCCTGATTTTTTACCGCCGTGCAGTGCATGGCGGCATTTTTTTGCAAAAAAATAAGCGCGGCCAGTTGCCGCGCAGTCAAAGTACTTTTCAGCGGGAAAGCATCCAGTTTTTAACGTTTTCGCGCTCGATAGGAACTATGTCTTCTGTGGGATATTTTGAGTTTTTTCCGCCGTATGTGTACAGAAAGTATTTCCCGTCATTAGTAATGTAAAGTGTCTCTTCGTAGCCGTTGGGATCGCCTGGTGCACCATAGGTGAATTTCTTATCGACAGTAGAGCTCAAAGTATCGTAAACTACTCCGTCTATTACTTTACGCATAATTATTCACCACCTTATGATATTTTTGGGAGCGCGACATCCTTTTCGCAAGTGCGCATTTTTCCCCTTTTTGGTTGCATACATTTAAATTTTATCATACGAATTATATACTGTCAACGCAACTGATGTGCAAAATTTACATTGCTTTTTAATTGTTAAATTATATATCGCTGTGTCAAAATTTAACACAAGTTTAGCTTATTAAATAGCTTTTTGTTGTTAATTGTTAACAATGGTTAATACCGCGCATAAATTGTTTTCTGCCCCTGTCTCAGAGTTGTAAAAAGAATTTAAAGGCAATTTTTATTGTTTGGAAAATTGTCAAGTAAAATTGCTTGACAATGCCGATTAAAAGAACTATACTGTAAACACATAAGCTGTAAAGTTTTAAAATATAACAAGGCGTTTGCTGCCCGTAATTTTTACAAGGAAGTGATTTTTTATGGCAGACGTAAAATTTTTAAGACTGTGGGATGTATATTCTCCTCTTTTAACGCCCACCCAGCGCGAAATCAGCGATATGCATTTCAATCTTGACCTTACCGTTTCTGAAATAGCCGAACAGAAGGGAATATCCCGTCAGGGCGTTTCAGAGTGCCTTGCTTCGGCAAAAAAACAGCTCGTGGAGTACGAGCGTAAGCTTGGCTTTTCCCGTCTTTTAAGGGAGGGCGACCTGCGTCTTTCGCTTATTCTTACAAGCGGTTGCCGTTGGGCGGACGACTTTGCCGCCGCTCACCCTGAATTTTCCAAAGATGTGGCCAGGCTCAAGGGTATACTGCAGGGCGATTACTCAGCAGAGGCGGAGGATTTGTGTGAAAAGCTCGAGGGCGGCGTCGACGCCGACGAGGACGAGGACGTTATAGAGACGGAAGAGGAAAGCAAAGCCCACGCGGCAGCGGTCGAAGCTGAAACCGACGCCAATGCGGCAGTTGAAGCGGAGAAAAAGGAGTGATATGGGAGCATTTTCCTCTCTTTCAGAAAGATTAAACCATATATTTTCAAAGCTCACCAAGCGCGGCAGGCTCACCGAGCTTGAGATAAAGACGGCCATGCGCGAAGTGCGCGTTGCCCTGCTCGAGGCTGACGTCAACATTCAGGTTGCAAAAAAGTTCTGCGCAGATGTCTCTGAAAAGGCCGTCGGACAGGAAATTTTAAAGAGCCTCAATCCTGCGCAGCAGGTAATCAAGATAGTAAACGAAGAGCTTATAGCGCTTATGGGTTCTTCGAACTCCAAACTAATAGTGGCAAGCAAGCCGCCTACGGTTATAATGATGTGCGGTCTGCAGGGCGCAGGCAAGACCACTCTGTGCGGCAAACTTGCCGTACTGCTCAAAAAGAACGGCAAGCGCCCCTTGCTCGTCGCGTGCGATATTTACCGCCCCGCAGCCATCAACCAGCTCAAGGTGGTAGGGCGCAACGCCGCGGCTGAAGTGTTTGAAAAAGGCACGCAGAACCCCGTAAAGACTGCCAAAGAGGCGGTTGAATATGCCCGCTCTCAGGGCTTCGATACTGTGATAATAGATACGGCAGGCCGCCTTGAAATAGACGAAAAGCTGATGAAAGAGCTTGAAGATATCTGCGCCGCCGTAGAAGTTTCCGAAATACTGCTTACCGTGGACTCAATGATGGGTCAGGTTGCGGTAAACGTCGCCAAGACCTTTAACGAGCGGCTGGAGATAACGGGCGTCATACTCACCAAGCTGGACGGCGACACGCGCGGCGGTGCCTGCCTCTCCATAAAGGCGGTGACGGGCAAGCCGATAAAATTTATCGGCACGGGCGAAAAGCTCACCGACCTCGAGCCCTTCTACCCCGACAGAATGGCCTCGCGCATACTCGGCATGGGCGACGTGCTCACGCTTATAGAAAAGGCCCAGCAGGCCGTTACCGAGGCCGATGCCAAAAAGATGCAGCAGAAACTGCGCGAAAACTCGTTTACGCTTGAGGACTATCTCGAACAGTTCGAAAGTATGAAGAAGATGGGCGGCATACAGTCGGTTATGTCCATGCTCCCCGGAATGGGCGGCAAGCTCAAAGCGGGCGACATAGACGAAGGCAAGATGGAGCGCACCAAGGCTATAATCCTCTCCATGACCAAGAAGGAGAGGGAGGACCCCGTCATAATCAACGCCTCCAGAAAGCGCAGAATTGCTGCAGGTTCGGGCACTTCCGTTCAGGAAATCAACCAGCTTTTAAAGCAGTTCGACCAGGTTAAAACGCTTATGAAACAGCTTAAAAACGGCAAGAGGAGACTTCCCTTTTAAATATTAAAGCTGTTTTAGTAAGTCAAGACCGCGCTCACGTATTAACGCGGCGATATATCAAATGCCGTACGGCATATAAATTGTCGGAATAGAGGGGCAGATTGCCCCGCCTCGGTTAACCCGCAGGCTTGTGGTGCAAAACTGTCAGTCTGGCGTAACAACTTTGTTTAATAATAAAAAATAAATTTTAATAAATTTTGAAGGAGAATATTACAATGGCAGTAAAAATGAGACTTACCAGAATGGGTGACAAGAAGTCCCCCTTCTACCGCATCGTCGTAATAGACAGCAGAAAGGCGCGTTCGGGCGAATACATCGATAAGATTGGTTATGTAGACCCCCTCAAGACGCCCGCAGAAATCAATATAGACGCAGACAAGGCTAAGGACTGGCTTTCCAAGGGTGTTCAGCCCACCGAAACGGTTAAGAGCTACCTCGTTGCGGCAGGCGTTCTTGAAAAGAGCACCAAGCTCTCCGCGCCCAAGACAAACGATAAGAAAAAGAAGAACTGAGTTATAAATTCAGTTTTTTAAGGGCGGCCGCTGGCCGTAAATTATAAGGAGTACTTTTATGTTAGAACTCGTTAAATACGTCGTTGAGCAGTTTGCCGAATATAAAGACGCCATAGAATATAAGGAAGAGGAGAAGGAGAACAGCATAGAAATCACCGTCTTCCTCGAAGAATCCGATATGGGCAAGGTAATCGGCAAACAGGGCAAAATTGCCAAGGCTCTGCGTACGCTTGTAAAGGCGGCCACCCCCAAGGGCGCAAAAAAATACGTCGTTGAAATAAAGGGTAAGGAATAATTTTTCCACCGTTTTTCCGCGCCGCCTGTGCGCGGTGCCTGCAGTCAGCCGTGCTTTTTTTGCACGGCTTTTTTGCAATTTGCCCCGCGTTTTATTTGTAAATTTGTGCGTTTTCTTGCTTTGTCTGATTATGTAAATGGTCACTGGTTGCCACATATATGGCGGTCTTTTGCTTTTAAAGTATAGGCGGCAAGTTGTTTAGTGAACGCCGTTGTTTGGCTCATATGCAGCGGTCTTTCAAACTGGCGCTTCAAGCAAAAATAGGCCATCAGAGTGCGTTATTTCGCGCATATGTGGCGGTGTATTGGTAAAATATCCTGATTTAAGGTAGTATATGCAAAAATATTTAACGGTTGCAACCGTGTTGAAGCCCCAGGGGATACGCGGTGAAATAAAGGTTATGCCCCAGACCGACAGCGTAGAGGATATGAAAGATTTTTCTACCGTAAATATAGGCGGCACGGCGTATAAGGTGCTTGCTTGCAGGTCGGCTGGCGGCTACGCGTACCTCACTCTGCGCGGCGTGCCTGACAGAAACGCCGCTGAACTTCTGCGCGGAAAGGAAGTGCTGGTGGACAGGCTCGACGCCCCCGAACTCCCCGAAGACAGGGTTTACATAGCCGATGTAATAGGGTGCAGACTGTTCAATTCCGAAGGCGAAGAGCTGGGCGAAATACTCGACGTAACGCCCGCGCGCACTGATATATATACCGCGCTCGTGGGAGGGAAGCAGGTTATGTTCCCCGCCGCTGAAGGTGTAATTCTCTCCGTAGATACCTCTGCGGGCAAGGTCACGGTAGATAAAAAGCGTTTTGAAGAGGTTGCTCTCTTTTAAAGCGTGATTGTGTGTTTGAAGCGCGCTTTGTGCGCGCGGCTTATGACATACTTTTTTTATAGCAGCGTGGATTAAAAGGCGTTTTAAGTTTACAGAATTTTTAATATTTGCTGCGCCTCAGGCGAAATTTATTTCATATGAATATTACCGTTTTGACGCTGTTCCCCGAGATGTTTGCGCCCCTCAAGGAGAGCATAATAGGCAGGGCGATAAGCGGCGGAAAACTCAATATAAACATAGTCAACATACGCGACTATGCCGAAAACAAGCACCTTAAGTGCGACGACTACCCCTTCGGCGGCGGCGCGGGAATGGTTATGATGCCTCAGCCAATCGGCTCAGCCATAGAGGCGGCGGACCCCGACCACAGAGCGCACCGCATATTCCTTTCGCCTCGCGGCAGAACTTTCAACCAGAAGATTGCCGTCGAACTTGCTCAAAAAAACGATTTACTGCTGCTCTGCGGCCACTACGAGGGCGTTGACCAGCGCGTTATAGATATGTATATCGATGAGGAGCTGTCCCTGGGTGACTTTGTGCTGACGGGCGGCGAGTTGCCCGCGATGGTGGTGTGCGACTGCGTTGCGCGGTATGTGGACGGCGTAATCTCGGGAGAAAGCCTTAAGGACGAAAGTTTTGCGGCAGGAATGTTGGAGTATCCGCAGTATACCCGCCCCGCGGTCTACAAGGGTGTCTCCGTGCCGGAAGTGCTGCTCAGCGGCAACCACGGCGAAGTGGAAAAGTGGCGCAGGCAGAAATCGCTTGAAATTACTCAAAAGAACAGACCTGACCTGCTTAAGTGACAGCCTGCTCAAATGGCTAACAGAACAGAAATGCTCTTCTGAATTGGCAAAAAGCCAAAAGGCGCAACAGGGGCAGGACTGTACAAGCGCAAGGCTGCAAGCCATTGAATAAGAGTGGTCAGGCAGTATTGAATAAAGATTTTATAGAAGATAATGAAGATAATACAGTGGTTTCCGGGGCATATGACAAAGGCAATGCGCATGATGCGCGAAGACGCCGCACTGTGCGACGGCGCGATAATCGTGCTTGATGCCCGCTGTCCCGCCTCGTCCTACAACGAAAAACTTAAAAAGGTATTTGCCGACAAACCCGTTCTGTATGTGCTGAACAAGGCCGACCTTGCCGAGCGCACGGAGGAGAACGCGCGCATAATGCGAGCCGCGGGGTGCGTGGCTGTGCCTCTGAATGCCACCCAGAGCGGCTGCCGCAGACAGCTCCTTTCCGCCTGCCTCGAGGTACTGAAGGAAAAGGCCGAAAGAGCGCGCCAAAAGGGATACGAGCGCACTTTCCGCTTTATGGTGCTCGGCGTGCCCAACACGGGCAAGAGCACGGTTATAAACCTTCTTTCGGGCTCAAGGCGCACGGTAACGGGCAACAAGGCAGGCGTAACGCGCGGCAAGCAATGGATAAGGCTGGAGGGGTTTGAACTGCTCGATACCCCCGGCACAATGCCGCCCGCATTTGAAAATCAGACCTTCGCCCGCAGACTTGCATATGTCGGCAGTATAAACGACGATATTCTTGATTTTGACGACCTCGCCCTCGCATTGCTTGCTGATATGGAGGAGCGCTATCCCGAGCGCCTGCGCGAAAGGTACGGCACGGGCGGTAAAACTCCGCTTGAAATGCTTGAAGACGTTTGCCGCCGTCGCGGGTTTATGCTGCGCGGGGGAGACTTCGACTACGACAGAGCGTGCAGAGCCGTCGTTGACGATTTGCGCAAAGGCAGGTTCGGGGCAGTCTGCCTCGACACGGAAGAAGATGTGCGTTCGGCAAAGTTCTGATTGCGGCATAAGTTGCCTTTTGCATAAAAGCTTGTTGAGTTTTTTATAATAAATTTTCTGTTGTCTTTGATTGCGGCGCGCCGTTCAGCGCGCCTTAAATTTTAAATGATTGCGGCATATTGCCGCACGAATTACACTTTGTCTGCTTAAATTTGGAATAATTTGCTTTTGTTTGTGCGGCTTGCGTCTGATTTGCAATAACAGCGTTCACTTTTGGGCATATTGCTGAATAAGCTGCGCATTAATTGCGGCATATTACCGCACGTTTCAGGTTTGCATATGGATAAACTTTTTTACGAAAGAAAACTTTATGAAGACGGTTACAGATATATCTGTGGCGTAGACGAGGTAGGTCGCGGCCCGCTTGCAGGTCCCGTTGTTTGCGCCGCCGTCATAATGCCGTTCAACGAGCTGATAGATGGCGTGGACGACAGTAAAAAACTCACCGCAAAGCGGCGCGAAAAGCTGGATATTCTCATACGCGAAAGGGCCATTGCCTACGCAATATGCCGCGTTGAACCGCAGGTCATAGACGAGATAAACATACTCCAGGCCACGCGGCTGTGCATGAAAAACGCGGTGGAAAAACTCTCTGTAAAGCCCGACTTTGTGCTCACCGACGGCAACATGACGCTCGATATATCCATTCCTCAGCAATCGGTTATAGGCGGCGACGCGGCCAGCTACTCAATAGGTGCGGCCTCCGTAATAGCCAAGGTCAACAGGGACGCGCTGATGGACGAATACGCCAAAGAGTACCCCTTTTACGCATTTGAAAAGAACAAAGGTTACGGCACTGCGGCGCACATCTCGGCCATAAAAGAGCACGGGCTGTGCCCCATTCACCGCAGGAGTTTTACAAAAAAATGGGACTGATTGACTTTTTTAAACGGAGCGATAAGTCAGACGACAAAACAAAAGAGGGAACGGCAGGCGATACCGCCGCGCACTCTTCCAATGTCAGCGGCCGCAAGTCAGAAGTCGGCGCAGGCGATACAATGGCGGGGTATGCCGCCGCACACTCATCCAAGGAAAGCAACCGCAAAAAGGGCGGCAGGGGTGAAGAGCTGGCCTGCAAGCACCTGAAGAGGCTTGGCTACAAAGTGCTTGCCCGCAACTGGCGCAACCCGTTCGGAGAGGTGGATATAGTTGCAGCAAAGGATGGCGTCGTCGCCTTTATCGAGGTCAAAACGCGCCTTTCAGACATGTTCGGTCAGCCGTCAGAGGCGGTTGACTTTTCCCGCAGGCGGCGTTATATAAATGCCGCGCTCTGCTGGTTTTCGGGCAGGGAGATGGATTGCACCGTCCGTTTCGACGTGATAGAGGTGCGCGGTAACAAGATAAACCATATAGTTTCGGCGTTTGAAGCGTAGGCGCGATTTGTAAATTTTTGTTTCCATATAATATATGGAATGCAGTTTGCGCCCTTTTTTAAGGCGATTTTTTGTCTTTTACCGTCCTGAAAGGGGGTGTATCGTAATTTTCACAAAAAAGGCGGTAAAATAGCTTGCTTTTTTTTGCAGGCTTTGGTAGAATACCGTTTGTATTCACCGAGGCGGTCCTCTGCGGCGCACAGTCGCGCACGAACGCCTTTGCACAGGAGGTATCAGATGAAAGGTCTTGTGGAAGCAATCGAAAAGGAAGGCATGAAGGAAAACGTACCTGCGTTCAGCGTAGGCGATACCGTTAGGGTCGGCTTCAAGGTTATAGAAGGCACGAAGGAGAGGACGCAGAACTTCGAAGGCGTAGTTATCGCCAAGAAGCACGGCGGCATAAGGGAGAGCTTCACTGTAAGAAGGCTTTCCTTCGGCGTCGGCGTAGAGAGGACTTTCCCTGTTCATTCGCCCAAAATTGCATCTATCACCGTGGTTAAGCGCGGCAGAGTAAGAAGAGCTAAGCTCTATTATCTGCGCGGTCTCACCGGTAAGGCAGCCAAGATTACTGAAATTAAATAAGGCTGAAAAGAACCCTTTTTTCGGGTTCTTTTTTACTTTATGCCGTATTTTATACAGATTTTATACTTTTTTACACGCACCGTCCTTTTTGGCAATTTGCGCTAGCAGCTTGCTTTTTTTGCGGGTAACGGCGCGAATGAAGGGCGTTGCAGGGGGGATAAAATGCTTTCTAAGGTAACAAGTTTTGCGCTCTGCGGACTGGAGGGCGTGCCCGTTGAGGTGGAGACTGACATAAACAAGGGCATGGTGGCCTACGACCTCGTCGGCCTGCCCGATGCCGCCGTAAAGGAGAGCAAGGAGAGGGTGCGCTCAGCTATCAAAAACAGCGTGAAGCGCTTTCCCATAAGCAAGATCACAATAAACCTTGCTCCGGCAGGCATTAAAAAAGAGGGTTCGCACTACGATTTGCCCATCGCCGTCAGCATACTTAAGGCGAGCGACCAGCTGCCCTGCGATACAGACGGATATGTAATGTTCGGCGAGCTGGCCCTGGACGGCTCTCTGCGCGCCGTAACGGGCATTCTGCCTATGCTCATATCCGCCAAGGCAAAGGGCTATACCAAATTCATACTGCCTGCGGCAAACGCCAATGAGGCGAGCTTTATAGAGGGCTTGCAGGTGTATGCGCTCCGCAGTCTGAGCGAGGTTATCGCATTTCTTTCGGGCGAAAAACAGTTTTCTCCCGCGCCTTTTCGCAGTTACGACAGCGTTAAGAGCAACAGAAAGTATTCCAGCGACCTTGCGTTTGTAAAGGGACAGCGCATAGCCAAGCGCGCGCTTGAAATTGCAGTGGCGGGCGGACACAACATACTGCTTGTAGGCCCTCCCGGCACGGGCAAGACCATGCTTGCACGCTGTATACCTACCATAATGCCCGATATGACCTTTGAAGAGGCGCTCGAGGTCACAAAAATACATTCCGTGGCGGGCGAACTTTCAGAGGAGGGCATAGTGACGTTGCGCCCCTTCCGCACTCCGCACCACACGGCAACCACCGTATCGCTGTGCGGCGGCGGCAACGGCAGGGTACGCCCTGGCGAAATTTCAAAGGCGCACGGCGGCGTGCTCTTTCTGGACGAACTTCCCGAATACTCGCGCTCTGCGCTCGAGGCGCTGCGCCAGCCGTTGGAGGACAGGCAGATAACCGTGACCAGGGCGGGAGGCACCGCCACATTCCCCGCCGACTTTATGCTGTGCGCCAGCATGAACCCCTGCCCGTGCGGCAACTACGGCTCGGCAGAGCTCACCTGCACCTGCACGCCTGCACAGATAAAGCGCTACCGCTCAAAAATTTCCGGCCCCCTGCTCGACAGGATAGACCTTCAGGTAGAGGTTGACTCGGTAAAATATGACGACCTCATTGCCGACGGCACCGAAGAGCCGAGTGCAAAGGTCAAGGAGAGGGTGGAGGCGGCTCGCGCCGTACAGCGTGAGCGCTTCTCATCAGACGGCATACGCACTAACGCCAATATGGGCGAAAGGCAGATTAAAAAGTACTGCCGTCTTTCCACCGAGTGCGAAAGCGTGCTGCGCAACGCGTTTGAAACGCTGCACCTTTCGGCAAGGGCGCGTTCCAGAATAATAAAGGTGGCGCGCACGATAGCCGACCTCGATTTTTCTTCGGAAATCAAACCTCAGCACATTCTTGAGGCGGCGTCTTACCGCAGCCTGGACGGTGATATGTTATGACAGAATATTCGGAGGACGAGCTGAACGCCATAGTTTTAGACAGCTTTTCCGCCCTGACATACAAGTGTAAATACGAATGTACCCAAAGTTTCAGCTACTCGTCCCCGAGTCAGAAATTTGACGACGAGATTATAAAAAGCGTCGGTGAGGACATATATAATAAAATAAGGGAAGATTTTTACTCTCCGTCCTACCGCAGCGGCGTTCTTGCGCGGCTGGAAAAGCTGGGCATAAGGTGCGTGACATATTTTTCGGAAGACTATCCCGAAAGTTTCAAAAATATTCCCGCTCCGCCTTTCGTGCTCTATTGCAGGGGCAATGTAAAGCTGCTCCGTTCGCGCTGTTTCGGCGTAGTCGGTTCGCGGCGCACTCTTGCAAACATTTTAAAGGAGTGCAGTAAAATAAGCTCGCAGCTTGCGCAGAAGTTTACAATCGTCACGGGTACGGCCAGCGGCGCCGATACGGCAGCCGCGCAGGGCGCGCTCGAGGGCGGCAACCTGATATTCTTCGCGGCGCAGGGGCTCGGGCACATCTATCCTGCGGGGAGCGGCAAGCTCTACAAAATGGCGGCGGAGCGCGGGTTGGTTATAACTGAACAGCGCCCCGAGGTTGCCGCAAGGGCATACCTCTTTCCCGTGCGCAACAGACTTATAGCCGCCCTTGCAGAGGGTGTGCTCGTCGTATCAGCAGGCCAGAAGAGCGGCGCGTCCATAACGGCGGAGTACGCCTTTGAATACGGTCGCGACGTGTTCTGTTTTCCCTACTCGCTCGGCGTGCCGTCCGGCAAGGGCTGCAACAACTTAATCAAAAAAGGCGCGTATCTTACTGAGAGCGCGGCCGATATTTTCAGCCAGTACGGCATAAGTTTAAAAGCGCAGGAGGCAGTAAGCCTTACCGAGCGCGAAAAGCACGTTCTCTCCGCCCTGGAAAAGAGGGGCGAAGCGCACATCCAGCAGATTGCTGACGACCTCGGCTGCAACGCCTACGAGTTGCTCTCTGACCTCTCTTCTCTGGAGGTAAAGGGACTTATATGCCGTCTTGGCGGCAACAGGTACTGCGCGCTGACCTGAAAAATCAATCGGTACGCGGCACTTTTACAACGCCCATACCAATCGGCGCGGCATGGCCGCAGCGCAGTATATGAGCTCATATAAATCGGCGCGCGGCGCTTGACAAGGCTCAATACAGACAGTCGCGCGGCACTTACGCAACGCTCAACATTCAAAGGCGCGTTTCAGCGGCGCGCATTATGTTTATAAATTTTATATAGCCGCTTATCGCGGCACGGTGACTTATGGATCTTATCATTGTGGAATCGCCTTCCAAGGCAAAAACAATTTCAAAGTATCTTAAGGGCAAGTATAAGGTGGACGCCTCAGGCGGACATATCCGCGATTTGCCCGAGCGCACTCTGGGAGTTAAAATAACAGACAATTTCGAGCCGAGGTACGAGGAATCGCCCGGCAAGAAGGAGATAATCGCCCGCCTCATGCAGGAGGCAAAAAAAGCAGGCAAAGTTTACCTTGCAACCGACCCTGACCGCGAGGGCGAGGCGATAAGCTGGCATCTTCAGACCGTTCTGGGCCTGGACCCCGACGGGGAGAACAGAATAGAGTTCAACGAAATTTCTCCCAAGGCCGTCCAGAACGCACTTCAGCACCCCAGGCGCATAAACTACAACCTTGTGGACGCTCAGCAGGCGCGCCGAGTACTGGACAGGCTGGTGGGCTACAAACTTTCACCCCTGCTCAACAACAGAATACAGAACGGCCTCTCCGCGGGCAGAGTGCAGTCCGTCGCCCTCCGTCTTATTGTGGACAGAGAGCGCGAAATTAAGGCGTTCGTGCCCGAGGAGTACTGGAATCTTGTTGCAATGCTCCAGGATACAGAGGCAAAGTATTCTCCGTTCAGGGCGGTATGCCAGCTCAAAAAGAGCGGCACGAGCATCAAAAAGGAGCAGGCGGACGAGGCTGAGGCAAAGGTCAGGGCGGCAGGTTTTACCGTAACAAAGGTAAAGAGCGGCGTAACCAAGCAGCACGCACCCGCGCCCTTCACCACATCCTCGCTGCAGCAGGACGCGTCGAATAAATACGGAATGTCCTCGCCCGAAACAATGCTCGTGGCGCAGCACCTCTACGAGGGCATGGACGTCGGCGGCGACCACATCGCGCTCATAACCTATATAAGAACGGACTCGGTGCGCGTATCCGAAGAAGCTCAGGCAAACGCCATTCAGTTCATAAAAAATACTTACGGCGAGGAGTATGCTCCCGCAAAGCCCAATCACTATGTAACAAAGAAGGGCGCGCAGGACGCACACGAGGCCATCCGCCCCATAAACCTTGCCATCACACCCGAAAGCGTCAAGAAGTCGCTCGATAAAAAGCACTACAACATATATAAACTGGTGTATGACAGGTTCATTGCCTCGCAGATGGCAGAGGCGCAGTACAACACCATGCAGATAGAGGCAACCTCCGCGGGCTATGTGTTCAAGGCCAGCGGCAAGGCGCTGCTGTTTGCGGGATATACCGCCGCCTATACCGAAGTACCCAAGGAAAAGGACGACGATGTTGAGGCCGCAAAGCTCCTTCCTCCGCTCAAGGAGGGCGACGCGCTCGACCTTAAAGACCTTTTAAAGGAACAGAAGTTCACCCGTCCTCCGCTCAGGTATACCGACGCCTCACTCGTAAAGGCGATGGAGGAGAAGGGCATAGGCCGCCCCTCGACCTACGCGAGCATAATTTCCGTGCTCACAAAGCGCAGGTATGTGGAAAAGGACGGCAAGTATATGGTTCCCACCGACGTGGCATATAAAATTACCGATATGCTGTGCCACTATTTTACCGACATTATGGACGTCGGCTTTACCGCCCGCATGGAGAGCGACCTCGATAAGATAGAGGAGGGCGGCACCGACTGGCACAAGATAATAGCCGATTTCTATCCCGGATTTGCCGAAAAGCTCAAGACGGCCTCTACCGACGGCGACGAGCTCACCGATATAAAGTGCGAAAAGTGCGGCCATCCCATGATAAGGCGCACGGGCAAGTACGGTAAATATCTGGCCTGCTCAAACTATCCCGCCTGCTCCAACATAATAAGCGAGTCCGAGCAGGAGGTCTCCGCCGTTCGCTGCCCCAAGTGCGGCGCAAATATGGTGGTAAAGAGCGGTAAATTCGGCAAATTCCTCGCCTGCCCCAACTATCCCGAATGTTCCTCAATACTCCCCATGGACGCCAGAATTTCATCGGAAAAGTGCAAGGAGTGCGGCGGCGAAATGCTCATCAAAAAGGGCAGGTACGGACAGTATCTTGAGTGCGCCAAGTGCGGCGCTAAGCGCCCGCTCAACCAGGAGGGCGCAGAGACCGCAAAGACCGAGGGCAAGTGCCCCGAATGCGGCAGACCTATGCGCAGAATGCGCTCTAAAAACGGTAAAATATATTACGGCTGCACGGGTTATCCCGACTGCAAATTTTTAAGCTGGGATATTCCCACGGGCGAAAAGTGCCCCAAGTGCGGCAAGGGCTATCTCGTTAAAAAGGGCGGCGAAATAAAGTGCTCGCAAAAGGATTGCGACTATTCCGCTCCTGCCCCCGAAGAGGATAAAGATGTCCCTCAGGCATGACGCGGTAAAGGTGGTAGGCGCCGGGCTTGCCGGCTGCGAGGCCGCTTACAGACTGGCGGAAGAGGGCTTTGAGGTCGAGCTTTCGGATATAAAGCCCCAAAAGTTTACACCCGCACACAGCAGTACGGGATTTGCCGAGCTTGTCTGCTCCAACTCTTTAAAGAGCAACGATGTCTATGGCAACGCCTGCGGTCTTCTCAAAGAGGAGATGCGTATTTTAGGTTCGCTCACCATGGAGGCGGCAGCTCTGTCGGCTGTGCCTGCAGGCGGCGCGCTCGCCGTGGACAGGGATAAATTTTCCGACTACATCACTCAAAAAATCAAATCTCATAAAAATATAAAGGTGGTCTGCGGCGAAGTTTCCGCCGTTCCGTCCGCACCCTGCATAGTTGCCACGGGTCCGCTCACCACGGGCGCTCTCGCAGACGATATAGCTGCACGCACGGGCGGAGGGCTGCACTTTTACGACGCCTCCGCACCCATAGTTTCGGCTGACAGCATAGACCGCACCCGCGCATTTGCGGGCGGCAGGTACGGCAAGGGCGGTGACGACTACCTCAACTGCCCCATGGAAAAGGAGGAGTACAAGGCGTTTTATGCCGCTCTCACCTCTGCCGAGCGTGCGGATCTGCACTCGTTTGAAAAGAGCGAGATATTCGAAGGCTGTATGCCGCTCGAGGTCATGGCGGCGCGCGGCGAAGATACTTTAAGGTTCGGCCCTTTCAAGCCCGTGGGACTGTGGGACGAGCAGGGCAGGCGCTACTATGCCGTACTTCAGCTCCGCAAGGAGAACATACAGGGCAGCGCCTACAACCTTGTCGGCTGCCAGACAAATCTTAAATTCGGCGAGCAGAAGAGGGTTTTCTCGCTGGTGCCCGCCCTTAAAAATGCTGAATTTCTGCGCTACGGCGTAATGCACCGCAACACATTCATAAATTCACCGCAGTGCCTCGACGCTGATTTTTCAT
Organism: Candidatus Coproplasma excrementigallinarum; assembly: GCA_018714625.1. GTDB lineage: Bacteria > Bacillota > Clostridia > Christensenellales > Borkfalkiaceae > Coproplasma > Coproplasma excrementigallinarum. The sequence continues at coordinate 31,952 of DVNE01000024.1, read as the reverse complement.
TGAGAGGCAGCGGCGGAGTATATTTTGCGGGGCAGATAACGGGCGTAGAGGGGTATGTCGAGTCTGCCATGAGCGGAATTCTCGCGGCGGTACACCTTTCGCGCAGGTTGCGCGGAAAAGAGGTTGCGTTGCCGCCCGAATACACCGTCTGCGGCGAGCTTTCGCGCTATGTATCCACACCCAATTCCGATTTTCAGCCGATGAATGCAAATTATGGCCTTTTAGGCGCGGCCGCAACGGGCATACGCGATAAAAAGGAGAGGTACAGATATCTCTCTGAAAGGGCCTTAAAAAATATACGGGAGTATAAAGAATTATTATGTCAGTAGAATTTCACGCTACAACCATATGCGCCGTAAAAAAGGACGGCGTTACCGCCATCGCGGGCGACGGCCAGGTGACGATGGGTGAAAGCGTTATATTTAAAAACAGCGCCACAAAGGTGCGCAGGATTTACGGCGGAAAGGTGGTGCTCGGCTTTGCCGGCTCAGTATCCGATGCCTTTTCGCTCAGCGAAAAGTTCGAGGGCATGCTTAACAAATTTTCGGGCAACCTTATGCGTTCTGCCGTGGAACTTGCCGAGCTGTGGCGTTCGGATAAGATGGTGCGCAAGCTCGAGGCTCTGATGATTGTTGCCGATAAGGACACTATGCTCATAGTTTCCGGCACGGGTGAGGTGATAGAGCCCGATGGCGGTGTATGCGCAATAGGCAGCGGCGGCAACTATGCCCTTGCAGCTGCGCGTGCTCTCATTCAGAATACAGACTACTCCGCCGAGGAAATAGCAACCAAGGCGCTCAAGATTGCAAGCGAGATTTGTGTATTTACTAATGATAATATAAAGTGCGAGGTCGTTTAAAAATCCATATAAGCTTCGCATAGCTTTGTCGCGCTGCGGCAACCCTCGGTCACTTACGCTTCAGTAAGCTCCCTCGGGTTTTCCTCGCGCTCCTTGCTCTGCTCGCTTCTATGAATTTTTAAGTGTGTATATCGTAATACTTTGTCGTCGTGCGGTCTGCGCTCGGTCACTTACGCTTTAGTAAGCTCCCTCGGGTTTTCCTTGCGCTCCTTGCTCTCTCCGCTTACTTTATTTTTAGTTTGCAAGGCAGGTGCAATTATGTCCGCGCGCACTACTAGGCGGCGGAAAACATTGTGTAAAAATTAAATTGACCCGCATATATGCCGCAAATAACGGCTTTTGATAACAAATAACGGCTTTTGATAAAGAGGTTTAATATGGATTTATCGCCTAAACAAATTGTCAATGAACTCAATAAATATATAATCGGGCAGGAGGAGGCCAAAAAAGCCGTGGCTATCGCACTGCGCAACCGTTACAGGCGCAGCCGCCTCTCTCCCGAACTTATGGAAGAAATAACCCCCAAAAATATTATAATGAAGGGCCCCACTGGTGTGGGCAAAACGGAGATTGCAAGAAGACTTGCCAAGCTCGTAAAAGCTCCCTTTCTAAAGGTTGAGGCCACAAAATATACCGAAGTCGGCTATGTGGGCAGGGATGTCGAGTCCATGGTGCGCGACCTTGCCGAGTGTGCTATCCGCCTCGTGCGCGAGGAAAAGACGGCTGAAGTTGAATACCGTGCCCGTGCCACGGCAGAGCGCAGAGTGGCAAAGGTGCTCGCCGAAAACAACAAGGCGGACAGGGGAGAGCTCTCCAAAGAGGTGTTCGAGCAAAACTTTGTGGACGCCATTCACGAGGGCAAGTACGACCACGCCGTCATAGAGATAGACGTCGCCGACCAGCCCAAGCCCCTGGAGCTGTCTGCCGCAGGCGGTACTCCGATAGACCTCGGTTCTATCTTCGGCGGAATGGGACTTCCCGGCAAGCGCAAGCACCGCAAGCTCACTGTAAAGGAGGCGGTTAACCTCATTATGGCGGAGGAGGCCGATAAGCTCATAGATAACGATGCCGTAACCGCCGAGGCCATAAAGCGCGCCGAAAACGACGGCATAATCTTCATAGACGAAATAGATAAGATTGCAGGCAAGGGCAACACTTCGGGTGCAGACGTCTCGCGCGAGGGCGTGCAGAGGGACATTCTCCCCATAGTCGAAGGCTGCACGGTAATGACAAAGTACGGCCCCGTAAAGACGGACTATATCCTGTTCATAGCCGCGGGCGCATTCCACGTCTCGCGGGTGGAGGACCTCATACCCGAACTTCAGGGCAGGTTCCCCATTCAGGTAGAGCTCTCTTCGCTCACCAAAAAGGACTTTGTGGACATACTCACACAGCCTAAAAATGCAATAACAAGGCAGTATTCCGTTCTGCTTGCCGTCGACAACATCGACCTGAAGTTCACGCCCGACGCCATAGAGCGCATTGCGGAGATTGCCGAGGATATAAACGCCACATCTGAAGATATAGGTGCAAGGCGGCTTCACACCGTAATGGAATACCTGCTCGAAGATATATCGTTCAATGCGGGCGGCGGCGACTATCCCGTCATCCCCGTTGAAATCAACGGCAAGTACGTCGACGAACACCTCGACAAGATAATCCGCAACCGCGACTTAAAGAAGTACGTACTATAACTTCGTCATTCAGGTTTTTGCGGCTTAAAATTAAAAAAATATATTCAAGATAAGAAAAAATTATAAACGGCAAATTTTGCAGGCAGGAAATGCCTGAGGCTTATTTGTGAGGAGGTTTTATGCTGAGTGCACCCAAGGGTACAAAGGACGTCCTTCCCCAGGACGCATATAAATGGCAGTATGTAGAGAATGTCGCCCGTGAGACGGCCAGGGAATTTAATATCAAGGAGATACGCACGCCCGTATTCGAGCATACCGAGCTCTTTTTGCGCGGCGTGGGCGATACCACCGACATTGTCAACAAAGAGATGTATACATTCAAGGATAAGGGAGACCGCTCAATAACGCTCAAGCCCGAGGGCACGGCGGGCGTTGCACGCTCGTTTATAGAAAACGGCATGGCGTCAATGCCCCTGCCCGCAAAGATGTACTACATAATCCCTGCCTTCCGTTACGAAAGACCCCAGGCGGGCAGACTGCGCGAATTCCACCAGTTCGGCGTGGAGGTGTACGGCGCAGCGGGCGCCGATGCCGACGCTGAGGTCATTTTTGCTGCATCTTCATTCCTTAAAAAGCTTGGCATAAATTCGGTAAAGCTCAACATAAATTCCATAGGCTGCAAAACCTGCCGTGCGCACTACAACGCACAGCTCAAGGCTTACTTTTTGCCCCACCTCGACGAGATGTGCCCCGCCTGCCGAGAGCGTTTCGATAAAAATCCTCTGCGTATGCTCGACTGCAAGGAGGAAAAGTGCAAGGCAATAACGCGCGGCGCTCCCGCAATAACCGACTTTTTGTGTGAGGACTGCAAGGAGCACTTCGATAACGTGCAGAAGTACCTTACGGCGGGCGGCCTGGAATTTACCGTAGACCCCGGCATAGTGCGCGGGCTTGACTACTATACGCGCACCGTATTCGAGTTTGTATCCGAAAGCATAGGCGCGCAGGGCACGGTGTGCGGCGGCGGCCGATACGACGGACTTATCGAGGAGCTTGGCGGCAACCCCACTCCTGCGGTAGGCTTTGCCGTCGGCATAGAAAGATTGCTCCTTTTAATGGAGAATACTGGCGCAAAGTTCCCCGAAGACGTCGGCCCCGATGTATTCTTTGTAGGCATGGACGAGGAAACGCGCCTCAAGGCCTTTACGCTCACCTGCGAGCTCAGGACTGCGGGCGTATCTGCCGAGTGCGACCATATGGACAGGTCTGTAAAGGCGCAGTTCAAGTATGCCGACAAGATAAAGGCGAAGTATGTGGTTACGATAGGGCAGGACGAGCTTGCCGGCGGAGTTTGCAAGGCAAAGCGCATGGCGGACGGCAATGTTTCTGAAGTGGCTTTTGCCGATATTGCGCAGTTTTTCCTTAACCTGAACAAGTAAATTTTTGCAAAAAAGTCCATAAATTTTAGCGTTAGTTGCGGCATATATGCCACTCTTTTAAGAATTTATAAAAAAATCACCGCAATTATGTTTTAATTGCGCAAAATAATTTTATAAGTAATTAAAAGATAAAACAGGACGGAAAAAATTATGAAAAAGATAAGCGAACAGCAGTTCAACGAACTCATCTCCGGCACAAAACCCGTTGTGTGCGACTTCTTTGCGACCTGGTGCGGCCCCTGCAAAATGCTTGCACCCGTACTTGAGGAGGTCTCCGCAGACTACGCCGACAAGGCCGAATTTGTTAAGGTAGACGTGGACGAAGCACCTTCGCTCGCTGCAAAATACGGCATTATGAGCATTCCCTTCGTGGCAGTATTCAAGGGCGGCGATATGGCTGCAAAGTCGATAGGCTTTATGCCCAAGGGCGAAGTTAAGCAGTTCCTTGACGAAAACCTTTAATCGGTCGCTTTTGTAAGCGAATGACCTTGTTTTTGGAAGGTATTCAGCTGGCAATCTGAATTTTTTGACTGAAGATTAACTTTTAAATGAGTTGATTTTTTAAGTTAAAGCCGCGGCGCGCAAAATTTTTTGCGCGCCGCGGCTTTTTGTATAAAAAAAGTTTTGCACAGTGCGCGGCTTCAAGTGTTTATCGAAGTGTATGTTTTCGGCGGCTGAGAAGGTATGGGAAATTACATATTTGTCTCATATATTATGGCAGATATGCGGCGTAGCATGGCATTATCGCCCGCGCGGCCTTCCTTAAAGAATCGTCCGCATTTTCAGTCTTGGGCAAACTGTGCGGAAAATATTGTTCTAATCTGTTGTAATATGCTTCACGATGTGATAAAATAAAGCAAACATATAAATTTACGGAGTATTGCTATGATAGATATTTCTTTAATCGAACAGACCGACCCAGAAGTTGCCGAAGCTCTCAGACTTGAACTTTCACGCCAGCAGGGCAATATAGAGCTTATCGCCAGCGAAAACTTTGTTTCGCCCGCAGTAATGGCCGCCGCAGGCAGCCATCTGACCAATAAATATGCCGAAGGCTATCCCGCACACCGCTATTATGGCGGCTGCCAGTTTGTGGACATAGCCGAAAATCTCGCGCGCGACAGGCTCAAGGAGCTGTTCGGCTGCGAATACTGCAATGTACAGCCCCACAGCGGCGCTCAGGCTAATATGGCAGTGTTCTTTGCCATGCTTCAGCCCGGCGATACCGTTATGGGCATGAACCTTGCTCACGGCGGTCACCTCTCTCACGGCTCGCCTGTAAATATATCGGGTAAATATTTCCACATAGTTCCCTACGGCGTCAGCCCCGAGGACGAGCGTATAGACTATGACGAGATGGAAAAAATTGCCCTCGAGTGCAAGCCCAAAATGATTATATCAGGTGCGAGCGCATATCCCAGAGTAATAGATTTCAAGCGTATTCGTGAAATATGCGATAAGGTGGGCGCATATATGATGGTGGATATTGCACACATTGCGGGACTTGTTGCCGCAGGGCTTCACCCCTCGCCTGTGCCCTATGCCGACTTCGTCACCACAACCACACACAAGACGCTTCGCGGCCCTCGCGGCGGCGCAATAATGTGCAAGGAGCAGTATGGCAAGGCCATAGATAAGGCGGTATTCCCCGGCATACAGGGCGGCCCTCTCATGCACATAATAGCGGCAAAGGCCGTGGCATTCAAAGAGGCTCTTTCGCCCGAGTTCAAAACCTATCAGGCTCAGATAATCAAGAATGCGGCTGCTATGGCTGACGAGTTTTCCAAGCTCGGCGTAAAGATGGTATCAGGCGGCACCGATAACCACCTCATCCTGCTCAACCTCACAGATAAGGGCATTACGGGCAAGGAGCTTGAAAAGATGCTCGACGAAGTGCACATCACGGTAAACAAGAATGCAATACCTTTCGATACGCAGAAACCATTTGTAACATCCGGTATCCGTATCGGCACGCCTGCAATGACGACGCGCGGAATGAAGGAGGAAGAGGCACGCACCGTTGCACGCCTTATTACAAAGATAATAGAGCAGAAGGAGGCCGCCTTCGAAGAGGTAAAGGCAGAGGTTGCAAAGCTCTGCGCGGCATTCCCTCTGTATGCCGATTGCGTAAGGTAAGCTGATTTCAGGCAATCAATATTTTGATAAATAAAGATTGCGGGCGGCACGAGGTATCGTGCCGCCCGCATAATTATTTCAGGGATATATAGCGTGCAATCTTGCCTGTACAGAAAATATATCGCGTTCAAATTTATTTTATGTGCTGAAAAAGAATAAGTCCGCCGCGCGCAAATTTTTGCGCATGGCGGAATTTACTTTTATCCGATATAAAAAAAGCTAAGTTGCAAGTGTGTCGTCAGGCGATTTTACAGATATTTCCGCATACTGTTTATGCAATTTTCGATTAGCTCTGCAGTAATATCTGTATGTTCAAGCTGCATAAAACATTTCCAGCCTATACAAGGCTTACGCCTACGCTAAAGAATATGACCAAGAAAATAATTGTCGTAAGAAGGCCGAATGCTACTTCAACTATAACGCCGATAAGTGCGCCCTTTCCGCAAGCTCTTGCGCGCAAGGGGAGGGTATCCTGCCATACAAGGAATAATATCAAACCTACAACGGGGAAGAAAAAGCACAGCACCGACCAGCCAATGCCCGCAGTATCGGCGGGGTTTACGGGGGGAGGGGGAGCATATCCTCCGTTCGCTCCGTAATTGGGGCCGGCTGTGTTGCCGTTAGGTCTGTTTTTATAAAAATTATCGGTGGCTACGCCGCATGCGGGGCAGTAAATTGCGTTGTCGTCGAGTTGGTGTCCACAGTTTTTGCAATACATAATTTTTCTCCTCACATATTATTTGTACAGCGTTTTTCGCCCGCTGAATTTTGTATGCTGCTCAATGCTTAATTGAACCTGCTACATATGCTTATAAGAAAGAAAAGACCTATAATAAGACCTAAAACCAGTTGCACAATCAGTCCTGTAAGTGCGCCTTTGCCGCAGGAATGTGCTTTTAAAGGAAATGTTTTGTGCCATATAATGTATAAAACCAAGCCCACATATGGCGCAAAAAAGCACAACAGCGCATACCAGAAATTGTAGTCATCGTGATATGAACCGTAATTTGCAATGGCGTTCAGTTCGCTTGTCTTTATATTGGAATGCCCGCAGACGGGGCATATTCTCTCTCCGTCGTCAAGTTTGCGTCCGCAGTTTTTGCAATACATAATTTACACTCAAAGCACAATATAATGGTACTTGCTAAGCTCAACCTTACGGGCTTGTCGATTGGGCGGCACATATGCCGCAAACATTTAAGATTTATAAAATATTTTAATACATCAATGCAAGCATAAAAATGATTAGCCAGTAAAATACCCACAAAGCACAACTTATTGCTGAAATAATTATTCCGGCAACAGAAAGGCCCTTGCCTGATTTGCATATTGGCGATTTTTTAAATCCCAATATGCTTAACACAAGCGCAATAATAGATATAACGGCAAAAAGCGCGCCCAGCCACAGGCTTAAAATGGAAACAACAAAACCCGCAATGGCTAATCCGTTTGTGGTTGATGGAGCGGGCGTGTAATAATTATGGGCATACGGCTGTTGAGCATAGGGGGTGTTGGGCGCTCCGTTTTGCTGGCTTCCGTTTGCGGCATAAAAATTATCGGTAGGTATGCCGCAGTTGGGGCATACTATGGCTCTGTCGTCTATCTGATGACCGCAATTTTTGCAAAACATTTTTAATCTCCTGCAGGTGCGTGCGCCGTTATTCAAGCGTACGCCGATAGCTTGTAATAATGTATATATATTATAATACTTGAATGGGGGTTCCGTCAATAACTTTTTAATAAATATTCTTTTTTACTCATTCAATGGAAACAATATTTATCCATTTGTAGATAGACTTGTCTGCGTTCGTTTGGCTTTTATAAATATGTTTTCAATAAATGAGGCAGCAGGCTTAAAATATAAGCATATAAGGCAGGCTGAAACATGAATAGGACTTAAAAGTTGAAATTAAGTAAAGAGGCCGAAGGCAACTTGCCTTCGGCCTCAGATTGTTCTGATAAATAAATGCCGTTACATCATAGCAAGCAGCGTGCCGTATGATGTTATCATAATAATAAATGCGCCTATCATAGACAATATTGAAAGTACTATGCCCGCAATGGCAAGACCCTTGCCTGAACCGCCGCATTCGTCAACCTTGCGCAGACCTATGATGCTGAAAATCAGACCGAGCAGAGCGAAGAAGAAAGCAAGTACAAAGCCTGCTATAGCGTAGCTGTTGCTGCGCTTTTCAGAATACTGCTGCTGATAGGGCTGCTGGTACTGAGGCTGCTGGTACTGAGGCTGCTGATACTGGGGCTGCTGAGCGGTAGCCTGAGATTTTGTTTCCGCTCCGCAATAAGGGCATACAACAGAGTTGTCGTCTATCTGTTTGCCGCAATTTTTGCAAAACATTTTTCATATCCTCCTGAAGTTTTGGTCTCGTAAGAAGAGTAAGCTTTTCTTACAAATTTGATTATATCATAATATGTATTCAAGGTCAATATTATGGCATAAAAAAAAAGAATAATTTTTTTTCTTTAACTCAAAATATGGCGTAAATATGACTATATAACTTTGTATTCTGCATATATATGCGGCATATATGAGGGTAAATGAGAATTCGATTAAACAAAAATTGCTGCGGCAGCAAATTTTTGCTGCCGCAGCGCTTCTACAATAATTGGTTTATTCTGATATGAAAAGCACTCCTAGAGTATTCTTGCCGCAGTGCCCGGTTATAACTCCGCCCGCAACAGTTTCATAGATGTTTTCAAACTCAAAGGTGCTCTCAACAAGTCCGCGCACCATATCCACCACATCCTTTTCGCAACAACTGTGCGTTATAAAACAGCGGCTCTTGTCGTAGTCGGGGTATTCCCTGGCAAGGTCGGCAACATAATTTTTAAGGCATCGGGTAAGTCCGCCCATATATTTTTTGGTAGCGTGCAGCTGGCCGTCTTCCATCTCTATCATAGGGTGCAGTTTAAGCACTTTTGCACCCATCAGCGCGGCGAGCGAGCATCTTCCGCCCTTGTGCAGGTATTCAAGCGAGTCGGGCACGAAGGAGGTGTTTACTTTATTCCGCAACGCCTCGGTCTTTGAAACTATCTCTTCGGGCGAGTCGCCTGCGGCCGCAAAATCGCACGCCTTGAGCACCAGCAGCCCCTGCCCCGTGGAAAGGGCGTGGCTGTCTACCACTTTAACCTTGCCGCCAAAGTGCTTCGCAGCGGCCAGAGCATTCTGGTGCGTGACCGAAGCCTTGGATGAAATGTTGTAGTGAATGAGAGCGTCGTACCCTTCAAGCAGTGCGGCAAACTGTTCGGAGTATGCCTCCTCGGTGCAGGCGGCGGTCTTGGGCAGCGTGCCCGTTGCGGACACATAGTCGAATATCTGCTGAGGACTTATGTCTATACCGTCGTAATATATTTTTTCGCCCAGAATTACAGAGAGGGGTATTATGCCCACATTGTATTTTTCGGTAAGCTCTTTTCCGAGGTCGCAGGTGGAATCGGAAGAAATTCTTATTTTCATTGCAAGCTCCTTATCATTTAATGCTGTATTTAAATATATGATAGCACAAATTGCCTCCGATTTCAATAGCTGGCGATAATTTGGTCTTATATTTACCAAAAATTTTGCATTTTTAAAGTCAGGTTTGCCTGCAATGTAGTTGACAGCGCTTTTTTTGCGTTATATAATTATTACAGACTTCAATAAGACTTATGCCTCTGTGCAGTTTTTCCGCGCGGCATGCTTTAAAATTTAAGCGCGTCTGTGAATAGATGCGGAAGTAATTTTCCGCACGGAAAACTTTTTGGCATAGTTTATTTGTATTTCAGTTTTAATAGTAGTTCTTTGGGGCGGGGTGTAATTCCCCACCGGCAGTGAGCGGCACGCGCGTCAGATGGCGCGTATAGTCGTAAGTCTGCGAAGAGGGCGGCCTGTTTCGTCCTCCCGATACGGTGCAATTCCGTAACCGACGGTATAGTCCGGATGGTAAAAGAATTTTTATCAAACCGCTTTTTGCGCGCCCTTGGTTATTGAGGGCGCTTTTTTTATGCGGAGCAAAAGAACTGCTTTAAAAAATATTTTTCAAAGGAGTTCTTAAAATGCAGAACAAGACCTCGCAGTACTTTACTGCAACCCGCATTGCGGTAATCGCAATGTTTGCCACCATCGCAGGCGTGCTGTATGTGTTCGGCTTCCCGATGGGCTTTGCCTTCCCCTCGTGGCTGGAGCTGAACTTTTCAGACATACCCGCCCTCATAGGCACTTTTGCACTCGGCCCTGTTTCGGGCGGCATAATAGTTTTTGTAAAGGTACTCATAAAGCTGATAATAAAGGGTACTACCACGGTGTTCATAGGCGACTTTGCCGACCTTATAATCGGCCTTGCCTTTGTCGTGCCCGCGGGCATAATATATAAAAAGCACCGCACTTTCAAGGGCGCTCTCCTCGGTATGGGCATAGGTTCGCTCTGTTCCGTCGCGCTCTCCATAATCGCCAACTGGCTCGTACTCATTCCTTATTATCTTCAGGTTTCCTTCGGCGGCAACTGGGATATATTGCTCGACCCCATGCGTGCTCTCTTCGGCGACGGCGTAACGGAGGACACATTCTATACTTACTATCTGTGGATTTCCGTGCTGCCCTTCAACATAATGCGCTGCCTTATAGCCATACTCATCACCCTGCCCGTATATAAGCGCATATCATTGCTTATCAACAGAATGAACGAAAAGTTTATGCCCAAGGCCTGCGTTAGCGGCGATGGCGGCGAAGTTTCTGCCGAATGTGCCGCCGCTGTACGCAAACGCCTTATAATACGTATAGCCGTCTGCGCGGCGGTTGTGCTGCTGCTTGTGGGCGGCGTGTTGCTGCGCTATTTCCTTTCATGAATTTTTAATGCTCCGCTCTGAGCAAGTTTGCACAACTTTTGCAGACTTTGCAACAGAGGGGGTGAAATGTGCAGGCATTATAAGCCTTGACGGCCGAAACCTGAATGGTTGATATGTATGCAGTAAAGGACTGCAAAATTTAAAATAATACACAAACGGGCGTACCGTGGTATACCTTGAAAAATCAAATACTAATTTAATTGCCAAAAACTGCCGTGCGCGCTATAATATAAGCGTATGGCAGTTTTTATTTCCCGTTCGGCGGAGGACACGCTGAACTTTGCAAAAGAATATGCGGCAACGCTCAACAAGGGCGACGTGGTGCTTTTAAATGGCGATATGGGCGCAGGCAAAACTGTTTTTGCCAAGGGCGTGGCGCTCGGCCTGGGCATAGAGGACGAGGTCACAAGTCCCACTTATGCCTATATGAACGACTACTACGGCAAGCTCTATCACTACGATTGTTACCGCCTTAAGTCGGGCGCGCAGGCAGAGGGGCTCGGCCTTACTGACTATTTTTACGGCGACGGCGTATGCCTTATAGAGTGGTCGGAGAATATAGCAGACGTCCTTCCCGAAAAGACCAGGACGGTCTCCATAAAAGAAATTGACGAAAATACCCGCGAAATAGATTATTGAGTTTGGCGCGGCGGCGCAAATTTAAACGCATGGCTCTATGACGATGCAATCAGACTACACAAAACTTAATAAATTTCTGGCGGTGGATACGGCCTCGGCGCACCTTACCGTACTGGCGGCAAACGGGCAAAAGCGCGCGCTGCGCTACATAAAGGATTGTGCGCTCAGGCATTCCGTGCTGCTCATGGACGAGGTGGATGCCGCCATGGACGAGGTTTCTCTTTCGGTAAAGGACTGCGATTTTTTCAGCGCGGTTACAGGTCCGGGTTCTTTTACGGGCATAAGAATAGGCATCTCCGCAGTAAAGGCCTTTTCGCTTGCGGCGGCAAAGCCGCTCATGCCGCTCACCTCGTTCGAGTTGGTTGCATATAATGTAAACAGCGACGATTTCCTCACGGTAGTGGACGCGGCGCACGGACACCTCTATTGCTGCGCTTTCAAAGGCGGCGAGATGGGCGCGCCTGAATACCTTTCAGTTGACGAAGTAATCTCGCGCGGGCTACCCGTCTACGGCTTTCAGCCGCTCGATTTGCCCCGCTATACAATGCTGGACGCGGGCGAATGCCTTGCCCCTGCAATAGAGCGCAAACTCACCCTTTCAGAGCCGTTCGGCGAAATGCACGCGCTCTATGCACGCAAATCGCAGGCGGAGGAGGGCAGAAAGTGACTATCCGTCCCTGGAAGTTTGAAGATATTCTTGCCATATCCGAGATGGAAAAGGAGTGCTTCCCGCAGGAGCCGTGGACTTACAGCATGCTTGCCGAAAGTTTCGGGAACGAAAATTTTACGGGCATTTTATGCGAAGACGAAGGCGAAATCCGCGGTTATGGCGGCATTACAGTCGGCTACGATACTGCCGACATAGATAATATCGCCGTGGCGGAAAATTTCCGTTGTGGCGGCATAGGCGGCGCAATTTTAGAGGCGCTCGTCGCCGTTGCGCGCGAAAAAGGTATGTCACGCGTCTTTCTTGAGGTGCGCGTCTCCAACGCCGAGGCAATGAAGCTCTACCTAAACCACTTCTTCAAAGGGGTGTATGCCCGCACAAGATATTATACCAACGGCGAAGATTGCCTTGTAATGGCAAGGGAACTGTAAAATTTTTTCCGCTTTTACTGAGCGCGGCTGTTAGTAAAAAAGATGTGATTATGGCACAGCGCTCTGGTTAAATTTTTTGCGGCAAACAGCAGCCGTTAATGGCGTTTTTATGCCGTAAATGTTTTTAAGCAGGTGGTTTTCGCGGCACGGGCTGTGCCGCAGTATGGTAAAAAGCGCGTTAATTCGCGCATATTGCGGGGGTAATTTTATTTTTATAGATGGTCGCCATGTGGCGCTTATCTCCGAAGGCGAGGGGGAAGACCTGCTCTTTCTGCACGGCTATCTCTCCTGCAAAGAAAGTTTTTACTATAATTTAAGTTATTTTAAAAGATATTACAGGGTAACCGCGCCCGACTTTCCTGGGTTTGGCGCGTCTGCGCCGCTGTGCAGCGCCTGGTCTGTCGGCGACTATGCCGACTGGCTGAGCAAGTTCATTGCTGCCGCAGGCCTTAAAAGACCAAGCGTTATAGCCCATTCATTCGGTACGCGCGTGGTGTTCAGGTACGCCGCCGAACATCCGGGTTGCTTCAGTAAAATAGTTATATGCGGCGGTGCGGGAATAGTCAAACCGCGCACACGAGCATATCGCCGCAGGGTTGCCGCCTATCGTTTTATAAAAAAGTTTGCTCCCGCGTTCGCGGAGAGGACTTTCGGCAGCGCGGAATATCGCTCGCTCAGCCCGATAATGCGGCAGAGCTACAAAAAAATAGTCAACGAAGATTTGCTCGCCTGCGCGGCGCAGGTCACATCGCCGGTACTGCTCGTCTATGGCAAAAACGATACCGTAACGCCGATAGGCGAGGAGGGGAAGGCCTTTAATTCGGCCATATCCGGCTCCGTTTTGCTGGAAATGGATGGCGGGCACTTCTGTTTTTCGCAGAATTATAACTTATTCAACAAAGAGGTTCGCGCCTTTCTTGCAGGTGAGGCGCAGGAGTAAAGGCATATGGGTATTTTTGTATCTGTTGAAAAAACCGTGGAATGTATAATAGTTGCGCTCTGTTTCGCCGCGCTTCTGACAATGTCGTCGGTGAAGTTGCTTGGCGCTCTTCAGGCGTGCAACTATTCGGGTGCAAAACTTATGCGCTGGGCGCGCAAACGCAACAATATGTCTTTTGAAAGGCTGGCGCTGCTCGCAATGCTGTGCGCCCTCTCGTGTGCGGTGGTATCGCTCTGTTTTTCCTTTGCGGGTGAGTGGTCTGCCGTGGTGGGACTTCTGCCTTACGCTATATTTTTCGGCCTCTACATCTATGCGGACGGCAAAATCGCCCTGCGCGTGCCCGCCGTGCGCACAAAGCGCTTTATCCGCCTCGAGGTCGTGCTCTTTGTTGTCTGCGCCATTATCTCATATATTATAATAACGCTCGTCAATTTTGCGGCGGAAGTATGGCAGCAGCCTATGTTCTATGTGCTGCGCTATTGCCTGCTTGCCGTTCTGCCACTCATTCTGTTGCCCCTTGTATGCCTTTCTAACGCCATTGCAAAGATTTACGAAGTGCCGCACAACCGTGCTTATATCAGAAAGGCGTCGGAAAAGATTGCTGCCTCAGGCATAACAGTGGTGGGGATTACCGGCAGCTATGGCAAAACGAGCACAAAAAATATTCTCACCGTAATTCTCGGCAAAAAATTCAGAGTGCTGGCCACTCCTCGCTCGCACAATACGCCGATAGGCATCTCGCTGGCCGTAAACGCCAACAATCTTAAAGATTACGACGTGTTTATAGCCGAAATGGGCGCGCGCAATGTTGGCGATATTGCCGAGCTGTGCGCCATCTGCCCGCCCGATTACTCGCTTATAACGGGCATATGCGCTCAGCATCTGGAAACTTTTGAAAGCCTGGAAAATATAATAAAGGCAAAGGGCGAAATTCTTGCCGCCACAAAAAAATGCGCGTATATCGCCGCGGACTGTGCGGACTACTTTGCAGGCGCTCCCTGCCCCGTGCAGACCTGCTCCTGTGTAAGCGACGTCGTGGCAACTTCCGGCGGAACTGCGTTCACGCTTAAGCTCGGTACAGAGCGCGCCGTGGTAAAAACAAAACTTCTCGGCGCACACTGCGCCTATAATATCGGCCTTGCCGCTCAGCTTGCTTACGATATGGGCGTGCCATTCTGCGATATAGTATCCGCCGCCGAGGAGCTTGATTTTGTTGAGCACCGTCTGCAACTAACGCAGTCAAACGGCATAAATATCCTGGACGACGGCTACAATGCAAATGTAAAGGGCGCGCGTGCCGCGCTCGAAGTGCTCCGCTCATTCGGCGGCCGCAAAATAATCGTTACACCGGGAATTGTTGAACTCGGTATTCTGGAAGAGAGCGAAAACAGAGAGTTCGGCGCGCTTCTCGCAGGGCTGGATTTTGTCATTCTGGTGGGCGATACTTTAGTTACGCCCGTAAAAGAAGGGTATCTTGCCGCAGGCGGCCAGGCGGAAAAGCTGGTTGTAAAGCAGACGCTCAAAGACGCCCAGGCCGAGCTTAAAACTGTGCTTGAAAAGGGCGATACCGTACTGTTTTTAAATGATTTGCCCGATATTTACTGAGTTTGCTGTCTTTGCGCGGCCTGACTGACTTGCAGTCTGTGTGCTTACTCCTTTGCGGTATGGCTCGTGTATTTGCGTCAGAGTGTATTGATTTCCTGTTGCGGCCGCACATTTATAGATTGACTTATATATTCGGAGTCTAATTTAAAAATTTGTTGAGTGGCCTGCGCAGTTGCGTCGGTCTGTCAATTCGCGGCGTAAGCCGCACATTCACCAAAGCAAAAAAGCGGAGGTGATTTTTTTATGCAGTTTAAAACTATTGCCGTAGTTTTCGGCGGTGCTTCAAACGAGAGTGAAATTTCCGTGATTACGGGTACTATGTGTGCAAATGTTCTAAAGTATGGAGGGGAGGATGTACTTCCCATCTATATATCGCCGTCGGGCGGAATGTATTGCGGCGAAGAGCTTGCGGATATATCTGTATTCAAACGCGGCGAAGAGCTGAAAAGTACGCGCTGTATTGTTGAAGGCGGCGGCGTGTATATATTCAACAAAAGGGGTAAAATAAAAAAATTCGTGCCCATATATGCCGCAATCAACTGCTGTCATGGCGGTCTGGGAGAGGGCGGCGGCGTAGGGGGACTGTTTGCCCTTGCAGGCATACCTATGGCTGGCGGCGACATCTTCGGCGGTGCGGCCTTTCTTAACAAACACCTCACAAAAATAATTTTAAAGGGTCTGGACGTGTGCGCATTGCCGTCATATTCTGCGTGCCGTAAGGAGGATTTTGCCGCCGCAAAGGCGCTTACAGGCCTGCCTGCAATAATCAAGCCTTCACGCCTCGGCTCAAGCATAGGCATATCTGTTGCGCGGACGGACGAAGAGTACATTGCTGCAATAGAGAGCGCCCTTTGCTATGACGAGATTGCTCTTTGCGAAAGCTTCCTTGCCGAGCGCAGAGAGATTAACTGTGCCGCTTGTTTTATGGGCGGCAAAATAGTGCTGTCGCAGTGCGAGGAGGCGTTTGCCTCGAACGGTATGCTCTCTTTCGACGATAAATATTCGGGCGGAGGCAGGTCGGTAATTCCTGCGGATATACCGCAGGAGATTGAAAATAGTATAAAAAATACGGTATTTGCCATATATTCCCGCCTCAATTTGCGCGGTATAATCCGTTTTGATTTTATTGTAAGCGGTGAAAATGTCTATCTGAGCGAGGTGAACACTGTGCCTGGTTCGCTGGCGTGGTATTTGTTTGCACCCTCTTTTAAAAAATTTTACCCCATACTCAAGGGCGTTATAGAGCAGGCCGTATCAGATTTTTCTGCGGAGCATTCCAAGCTGTTGTTGAAGACGGGTATACTTGCCTCTGTGCCTTCAGGCAGCAAACTTAAGTAAGGACTGTATCTTCTGCCCGAGCAAAAGTATAATGTTTAATTAAAGATTTATTGTTTGAGTATAATAATAGCCGAAGTATAGTATTGGAATATAGCAAAAACAAGCACATAACAAAGCGGCGGGCTGGTGCCCGCCGCTTGAATATATCGCACAAAACTGTTTATCTTGCTTAAACAGGTTTTAAAATTTGTATCGTTTTTGTACCCGACAATCTTTTTTTCTCATATATGCAACCGAAAATCTTTCTGCTCCGCGCAAAAAATCGCTTTATCTTAAACACGGTCGCTCTTCGCTCTAAATAATTACTCCGTAGCGCACAACACTTTGAGTTCGCGCAAAAAGTATTCTGCGGCGCGCGTCAATGCACCGTACTTCTTCCAGATAACGTCGGCATGAGTGCGCACGGTGGGCTCCAGCCTCTTAAAGCACAGGTCCGTTCCCTCGGTGTTGATTATCCCCTCCAGTCCGAGCACATATCCTGCGCCCGCCTTTGCCAGCTGCGAGCCTACATATAAAAGGTTGTATGTTGCGGCAACGTCTATCTTGTCGGCAGGTACGCCCAGCCACTGCGCTATAAGTCCGCGCGCATATGCCTGGTCCGAAGTTATAATAGTCCTGTTCGCCATATCGGACGCTGTTATATATGGCTTTGTTGCAAGCTCCTCGTCGCGTTTTACAAATACGCCCCATATATCGCCGCCTGGCAGTCTCAGTGAATTGTAGCTTGAAGTATCGGGCATATCTATGACTATCCCGAAATCTGCAAGCCCTTTATCGACCTTTTCAGTGACGGCCGAAGCGTCGCCGCTGAAAAAACGGAACTTTACCGCAGGGTACGCCTTGCGCACATTCATTGCCGCGTGTATGACCGTCTCTACGGCAGGCGACTCGCCGCCGCTTATATACACCTCGCCGCTTATCTCCTGCGAAGGCGCGCTCACTTCGGCAAGGGTCTTTCCATACAACTCAAGCATCTCCTCAGCGCGTTTTTTCAGCAGTTTACCGCGCTCTGTAAGTGTTATGCGTCTGTTGCCGCGCTCAAAAAGCTGCCCTCCGACCTCTCTCTCAAGGTTCTGCATCTGCCTTGAAAGGCTGGGCTGCGTTATATACAGGTATTCTGCCGCCGCGGATATACTGCCCGTTTCGGCTACCGCCAGAAAATATTTAAGTTCCCTAAGTTCCATGGCTGCCCCTTAAACTTTTTGTTGATAAAATCGGCGCTCTCTGCCATATTTTAAAATAAGGCGCCTGCGCCGTTCTTTAATCTTTCTTAAACAAAGTATAATATAATTCAATATGCCTGTCAAACATAGTTTGCTATTAAATATAGGTATTTGACATAGATTTATCATTTAAATATAATATTTATTGAAAATTAAAGGAGCAAAATATGGATATTGAGGAGTATAAAGCGAGCACTGCGCGCGGCGAATATATCGAGGCGGGCAGTGAAAAGCATATTCTTATGCAAAAGGCGGCGGAGGATGCGCGCAAAATTACCTGCACGATTAACAATTCATACCGCGAGGCGGACGAGCTGCGCAAACTTTTTTCGCAACTTGTGGGGTATGAGGTGGACGAAGGGTTCGGGCTCTTCCCGCCGTTCTATACCGACTTTGGCAAAAATATAAAGCTCGGTAAAAATGTATTTATCAATTCGTGCTGTTGCTTTCAGGACCAGGGCGGCATAGAGATAGGCGACGGCTGTCTTATAGGTCACCAGGTGGTCATAGCAACACTTAATCACGACCTGCGCCCAGAAAAGCGCGCAAGTATGTTCCCAAAGCGTGTGGTAATTGGCAAAAACGTATGGGTCGGTGCGCGTGCTGTAATCCTCCCCGGCGTAACCATAGGCGATAACGCCGTAATAGCCGCGGGTGCGGTTGTGTCCAAAGACGTCCCTGCGAACACCGTCGTTGCGGGTGTGCCGGCAAGGGTTATAAAGTATATAGAGGTGTGATGCGCACAATAATAAATATAAAGTAATATTATCAAAATTGCGCGTATTAGCAAAATATTACAAATAAAACTTGTAAATTATAGTTTAATATACAAAGAAGACATTGCATAAATATTGTACTGTTTAGTATGGATTGTTGGCCGCTTTGCAAAAGTGAACACTTTGACTTAAAGTTTAGTTCCGTATCTCGCCGGTTTGCGGTATAAGTACTCGATAATAAATCTGCACTTGGTCTTTTTTGAAATTTGAGTAAAATTTTTGCTTTGGGTATTGACCTAAAGTGCAGTTTATATAAAATTATGCTTGTAAGAATTTCTGTATTTAAAACGGAGGTATAAAATGTTAGGCAATTTTTCATATTGTAACCCCACAAAAATCTATTTCGGCAAAGACGCCCTTGAAGGGCTCAAAGAGGAGCTCCCCAAATACGGCAAAAACGTACTGCTTGTATATGGCGGCGGCTCTATAAAGAAGAACGGAATATACGATAAGGTCGTAGCCGCGTTAAAAGAGTGCGGCAAGACGGTGTATGAAGATGGCGGCGTTATGCCCAATCCGACCGTTGAGAAGCTGTACGATGGCGTAAAGAGGGCAAAGGACGCCAGGGCGGACTTAATTCTTGCCGTTGGCGGCGGCTCTGTCTGCGACTACTCCAAGGCCGTGTCTGTTTCTGTAAACTGCAAAGAGGACCCGTGGGATAAATACTTTATCCGCTTTGAGGATGTGGACGAAGACTGCAAAATAATTCCCGTAGGCTGTGTACTCACCATGGTGGGCACCGGTTCTGAAATGAACGGCGGTTCAGTTATAACCAACCACGCGCAAAAGCTCAAAATAGGTCACGTCTTCGGCGAAAGAGTATTCCCTAAATTCTCGGTGCTCAATCCCGAGTTTACGTTCACCCTCCCCAAGTACCAGATGATTGCCGGTTTCTTCGATATAATGTCGCACATAATGGAGCAGTATTTTTCTGGTGAGGACGACAATACTTCAGACTACATCTCTGAAGGACTTATGCGTTCGCTTGTTCACAGCTCGGAAATTGCCGTAAAAAATCCTACTGATTACGAGGCGCGCTCCAACATAATGTGGACGGCAACGTGGGCGCTCAACACACTCGTTGCAAAGGGCAAGACTACCGACTGGGAAGTGCATATGCTCGGCCAGGCCATAGGCGCATACACCGACGCAACCCACGGCATGACGCTTGCCGCAGTCTCCATTCCCTACTATAAATTTATAATGCCCTACGGGCTTAAAAAGTTTGTCCGCTTTGCGCAGAACGTATGGGGAGTTAATCCCGTAGGCAAGACTGATGAAACGATAGCCAAAGAGGGGCTCGCCGCAATGGAGGCGTGGATGCGCCGTATAGGTCTGGTTATGAACATCTCTGACCTGGGCGTAACTGAGGATATGATAGACGGGCTCGTCAAGTCCACACTCATTATGGACGGCGGTTATAAGGTGCTCACCCCCGAAGACATTGCTACAATATTCAGGCAGAGCCTTTGATAGTAAGCTTTAAAGTTGAATGTACTAAAAAAGCTCATTGGCTTTTCTGGCGGCTGTCGGGCGGTCAACGGGCGGGTTTGCAGGAATGTTTCCAATTAATAGTTTTTATATAAAAAAGTCTGCCACGCATAAACAGCGGGGCAGATTTTTTTTACTTTTGTGTCGCAAATTGAGTTTCGCAGCCTTATAAATCAAAGGCTATGGCCGTTATGTCGTCGTCGAACTCGCCGCCGCAGAATACGCGCAGATTGTGCTGTAAATTTTTTATAAATTCGTCAGCCGTGCGCGAAACCGAAAGCGTCTTAATCGTCCGTTCACTCCCGAACATCTCGCCGCGCGGATTGCGGCTTTCAGTCACGCCGTCGGTGAGCAGCACTAAAATGTCGCCCTTTGAATAGGGCAGCGTGTCCTCGAAAAAGGCGGGATTTTCAAACCAGTTGGAAACGGGAGGGGAGTTGAGCGTTATGCGCGTTATTCCGCCGCCCGTCTTAAAAAGTATGGGTACGTTATGCCCCGCCATGGAGTAGGTTATGCTGTCTCCGTCTATCCTCACTGCGGCAACGGTGACGTAATTTCTTTCGTCAAGGTTTAGCTCGTTGAACTTTACGCACAGACTGCGTATTGCCTGGGCGGGCGAATACTCGCGCTTGTCGTAGGCCGCCTTTACGAATGCTGAGAGCATTCCTGCAGAGATGCCCTTTCCCGAGACGTCGGCAATGACGCCGAAAGCCGAATTGCCCAAAGAATATACATCGGGCAGGTCGCCGCCTATGCCTCTGCAAGGCAGGTACATATACGAATAGCTGTGTCCCGCAACCCAGTTGCCGGCAGGTAGCAGTCGTTGCTGTATGTTCTGCGCCGAGGCCAGCTCGCGCGCAATCTCCATTTCAAAGGCGCTGTCTATAACGCCCATATATATGCCATCGCCAAGCGGCTTTACGTTGATGTTGAATGCTACGTCGCGCGTACCTTCATTCGTCTTTACTTTAAGAAGAACACGCCTTTGCACTTCGCTTCTTTCATATACGCTGTCCTCGAAGGCTGCCCTCAGCTGACAGCCGCGTGCGCATTGCGAAGAGCCGCAGGTTTTGCCTTCGCCGCACCTGAAAAATTCGCCCAGACTGCCGCGTCGATGCTGTGGAAGGAACAGCTCTTTGAACCGCTTGTTTGCAAAAATCACTCTTAAGTTTTCATCCGCCGCAATAACCGCTGCGGGTACGCCGTCTATCATGCGCCTGTAAAATTTTTCAATCATCGGTTAAATTTCTGCCCTCGGCAATTTTTATATAAAAACATTATAATCTTGTATTGTTCGCTGCGAGCGGGTTATAGTTTTAATTATAAACCGCACCATTAAAAATTGTAATTTAATTTATCGTTTTTTTAATTATTTCGCTGATATATGCGGGTTAATTGGCTAATATATGCGGCTGAACTGCTTATTTTTTAATTAAATACGTATTTTTTATCTGATTTGAATGCGCCGTTTTATTTTATCGGCAATTCAAATGCCTGCCGCTGTGCATTAAATGATATTGGTGCTGATATATGGTCGTTTCAACGGTGTTTTGCACGCTCTGCTGATTTCAGAACCTGAAATTTTTGGCACTTTATGCCGCAAACCTGTTTCTTAGTTTACAGCGCGGCTATGACTTTGTGCCATAACTTTACGCTTATATAAAGAATTGCACGCAAAGCACGCTCTCTTAAATCGCGCATGCACAGCCTTGAACCTTGTGTCAGACGCAGCATTTTAAGGCGTTAAGCTTGTCTGTCAGTCCTCGGGTAGATAGAATTTTAATCCGCCCTCAACGATGTGCGCGTCGAAGTCTTCGCCGTCGTAAAGCTCGCCCTCGGCCTGAATGGTGCAGGGGTTGTCCGTTTCAAAGCGCGCGCTCTTTACCTTTAACGCCGTCACTTCCTTTATGGCGTTCACCTTGCCAACCATAAGCTTAAGGAAGGCAAAAACCATTTTAAAGCGCGAAACATAGTCTACAATAATCAAATCCATAAACCCGTCGTCTATCTTGGCGTCGGGGAAGAGCTTTATGCCTCCGCCAATCTGCCTGCCGTTGCCAAGCGCGGCTATCATTCCGAAGTGTTTTTCGCGCTTTCCTTCGTATTCTACCGTAAAGTCGTAGCTTTTGAAGTGCTTAAGGCAGTATATCAGTGCAGAAAGGTACTTGCTCTTTCCGCCGCCCTTTGAATATGCACGTTTTAAAACGTCTACGTCTATGCCCATTCCTACGGCGTTCAGACTTTTAAGTCCGCTATTCAGCTGTATATAATCTATGGCGCGGGGCGCGCGGAAAGCTATTATCTGCGCGGCCCTTTTAATGTCTTTGGGTATGCCTGCCGTCTCGGCAAAGTCGTTGCCCGTGCCCGAAGGTATAATTCCCAGACTGCAGTGTTCAAAGTCCTGTATTCCGTTAAGCACCTCATGCAGAGTGCCGTCTCCGCCCATAACGACGAGCGCACATTCCTTGCCGGAAGATGTAAGTTCGGCCGCTATTTTTTTCGCGTGTCCCTTGCCCTCCGTGCGGTGTACGCGGAAAATTCTTCCTGCCTGCAAAAACACATCCGTTGCAATTTTTATCTGTTTTTCCGTCGTGCGCGATGCGTTGACGATTATTTCGTAGACCATTTGCATATCCCCATTCTCTCTTTGTGTGCGTGTACCCATATGCGGACGCAAAAAATGCATTATATCCGCATAATAGCAAATCAATTATATACCAAATAAATTATAATTGCAATTATTTTAAATTGCTGGTATAATATTCTCATATACGTCCGCCATACGCGGCGTGTTATGGTGTCTGTATGCTGGAAATTCTTCCTGAAAAATTAAAACAACTGGCAAATGCCTGCCCGTTTCCGCTGTATGTGGTGGGCGGGACGTGCCGCGAATACCTTTCCGGGCAGCGTCCTAAGAAATTTGACTTCGATATATGTGCGCCCGCTCCTCCGGAAGAGGTTTTGAATGTTGCTCTTACGCTCGGTTTCGAGCGCTGCGCTGTATATAAAAATACCGGTACGGTTAAACTCAAAGTTTCGGGCGAGGAGTACGAATTTACCTCTTTCCGCTCGGATAAGTATGTGCGCGGCCTGCACACCCCCGCAAAAATTTACTTCACCGACGATATGGAACTCGACGCGCGCCGCAGGGATTTTACCTGCAACGCCGTGTACTTCGATATTAAGGGCGAAAAATTCATTGACCCGCTCGGCGGCATTGAGGATATCAAAAATAAGCGCGTGCGCACGGTAGCGGCGGCTGAAAAGGTGTTCGGTGAGGACGGCTTAAGGCTGATGCGGCTTGCGCGGCTGTGCGGTTCTGTCGGCTTTTCGCCAGACGAAGAGTGTCTTCAGGGTGCAAAGGCAAACGCCGGCCTTATACGCGATATTTCCGCAGAGAGGATATACGCGGAATTGTGCGGAATATTGCACGCCGACGAGAAGTATGGCATAGAGTACGGCCAGTATGCGGCGCTGTGCGTGTTGCGCGACAGCGGCGTGCTTGCATATATTCTGCCCGAACTTGCGCTGGGCGCATGTATGTCGCAGCGTGCCGATTTTCACCTCTATGACGTGCTCGAACATTCGCTGCGGTGTGCAATGTATGCTCCTTCGGATATACGTCTTGCCGCCCTTTTGCACGACGCGGGCAAGCCGTATTGCAAAATAACTACGGGCAACTTTCACGGACATGAGGAGGAAGGCGCACGCATAGTCAGCGAAATTTGCACGCGGCTTAAAGTACCCAAAAAGCTTACCGAAGAGACGGTACGCCTTACCGCGTTGCATATGTACGACTGCGCCGGAAACACCCGCGAAAGTAAAATTCGCCGCATAATATCCTCGAACCACGACATATTTTTTAAACTTTTGGAACTCAAGCAGGCCGACTATTCCGCCTGCCGCGGAGACCTGTCCGCAGCGCCTTCTGTGACCAAGTGGACGGAGATTTATAAAAAGATGACGGAGGAGGGCGTACCCTTTTCTCTGCGCGAACTTAAAGTTAAGGGCAACGAGCTTATTGCCGAGGGCATACCGCACAAAAAGTGCGGCAAAGTGCTGGAAAAATTGCTTTCGGAGTGCGCCGTGCTGCCCGTCCTCAACGAAAAATCAAAGCTGATTTCTGCGGCAAAGCGAATTGCCGCAACAATTTAAAAATTATTGGAAACATTTAAAATGCCGCGCCCGCAATCATGGCGGCGACCATTTAAATTGCAATAACCATTTTAAACGCCGCGTGCGGTAAAGTGCGCGCGCAAAAATATGATATGCGGCAAGGAAAATTGCGGCAACCATAAACGCCGTGCGCAAACTTAAAAACCGCGGCGGCGTGTAAATTATTTATGGTGGTAAAAAATGACAGATATTCTTATTCTTATAGCCATAGGCGTGGGTGTAGTGTGCCTGATAGCGGTAATTGCCGTAGGGCTCAGGGTAAAAAACACCTCCGCAGGGCAGAACACCCAGAAACTTGAAGAAATCGAGCGGATGCTCATAAAGCTCGAAGCCGCCTCGGGCGAAAATTCCCGCCTGGTGCAGGCGCAGGAGGCGCGTATAAACGACCTCAAAAAGAAGCTGGACGACGACTTGAAGTACATAGGCGAAACTACTGCAAAAAGCGTGGAGAGCATACGCCTTTCGGTGGAGGAAAAGCTCTCGGCCACGCTTGAAGGCAAGCTCTCAAAGAGCTACGAGGTAATAAACGCACAGCTTGAAAAGGTTTACAGGGGCATAGGCGAGGTAAATTCGCTTGCCTCCAACGTCACCGACATAAAAAAACTCTTTTCCAACGTAAAGCTGCGCGGCACATGGGGCGAAGTACAGCTCGGCACTCTCCTTTCGCAGATGCTTGCGCCTAACCAGTACGCCTCTTCGGTAAAGGTTGACCCCCGCAGCGACGGAATGGTTGACTTTGCCGTACGCCTGCCCTCGCGCGACGAGCGCACAGTCTGGCTGCCCATAGACAGCAAGTTCCCCATAGAGGAATACACCAGACTGGTGGACGCAACCGACAAGGCCGCCGCGACCGCGGCCTTAAAAAACCTTGCTCAGGCAGTAAAGCTGCAGGCTGACAGCATTGCGTCGAAGTATATTTTCCCGCCCTCGACAACCGATTTTGCCGTTATGTATCTCCCGCTCGAAGGACTGTATGCCGAAATAACCAAGCTGCCCGAGCTGGACGGCTATCTGCGCAAAAGACGCGTGCTCGCGTGCGGGCCTACCAACCTGAGCGCGCTTTTGTCCACTCTTCAGACGGGCTTTAAGACCATCGCCATTGAAAAGCGCTCGGGCGAGCTGTGGCAGCTGCTTTCGGCGTTCAAAGTGCAGTTCGATAAATTTGCCGCCATACTTGAAAAGACAGGCAAAAAATTGCAGGAGGCGCAGAACACGATAGAGGAGGCGGGCAAGCGCACGCGCACCATCTCCAACAAGCTGCGCTCGGTTGCGGATATAGGCGACGAGGAGGCGGAAAAGCTGCTTACCGACGGCGAGGACTGATTTTCTGCCAGGGGCGTTTTTTGCGGCAATGCCTGCGATAAGGTTGCAACTGTATAAAATAATTGGATTTTATTTACATTATTTGATTGATTTAACTGTTGCTTTTCCGCGCGAAATATAATATAATTGAATAAAGGTTGTAAAACGGCTTTTCATATACGGGCGCAACGCTTGTTCGCCCCTACAAAATAATCTATGCGCGGCACGCCGCGCAGAGGAGAAAGTTTTATGGCAAAAGGCAAAGGCGGGTCAAAGGCCCTCACCGGCATACTTTGTTTTATATTCGGCTTTTTGTTTGCGCTGATTATCGAGGTTGCCCTGATAGGCGGCGCCGTTTATCTCGTACTCTATACCGATATAGACAAGATTTTTGAAATTGCCGGTCAGGATAACGTCGACGACGAGGGCAACAATATATACATAAACACCGACGAGGCAGAGGGCGGCGTTAAAAACGTTCTCGGGCTCATAACCGCCGTAAAAGACCTTGCAGGCAAGGGCGGCAACCTCACCATAGGCGAGGTGGAAAATCTGTTGCCCGTTACCAATAGTCTTATAGATAAAATCTATTCCGAGCTTTCCTCGGCGCTCTCGTCATATAATCTCACGGAGAGCGACCTTCGCAAAATAATCGACGAGGACGAACTCAAATCCACAAAGATTTCAGAGCTCGGTCAATTTTTCTCGCGGAGCGTAAAAAAGACGGAGGTAAGCACCGTACTGCGTATTGCAGGCATAGACCCCGAAACAAACGCAATTTACCTCTCTGTGGCATACGGTGCCGAAGCTTCGGTAATCTTCTCGGATACGGGCGCTGATGTGCTCTATAAGGACGTCTACACTTATTCAGAGGGCAGCGGCTATGTCCGCGCAGACGGGACTGTTCTTCCCGAAGAGCTTGTTCAGTACCTTGTCGCCCGCGCAAACGGCACCGAATACGAACTGTATTATTCGGCGGCGCAGGGCTCTGCGCTTGTTGCTGCAAAGGCGGAGGACGGAACTTTCTCGCTCACGGCTGATGCCTATGCCTTGTATTCTCCCGATACTGCAACCCTGTCGGGCGGTTACTACTACGACGGTCAGGATAATCTTGTGGTAGTTTACTCACGCACGGTGGGCGATTTGCTCGACGGCGAAGACGTAATACTCTCCGCGCTCGACGATGTCTATGTCACCGACCTGCTCGCAGGCGAGGGCGGCGAACCTGACGAAATGTTGGTTTCGGTGTTCGAAGGCGTGACCGTCGGCGACCTCATGAGCGGAAACGTTGCATTCGATGACCTGCTCAGCAAAATACACATGCCCGAAATTATCGACGTCACACCTTCCGACGCGATAATGATGTATATAGGTTACAGCATATCCGACGTTGAGGTGGCCGAAGAGAACGAACCCTACGAATACACCGGCGTTATAAACTTCTATGAGCTTGCAGGCGACGAGTGGGTGCTCACAGATACGCGCGATTGCTTTATAGTAGTGGGCGAGGACGGAGTTGTCTCCCGCGTGTACTATCTTGAGGGCAATGCCGAAGTTGATTACAGCGGCGTAGCCGTACCCGATATAGGCGCGCAGACAGCCAACGTCCAGAATGCGCTATATATAAAGGATGTAATAGATATCGACCCCGAAGACAAACTGATGTCAAAGCTCGGGGAATATAAAATAGGCGAAATTGGCAACGCCATAGACGAGTTGTATGTCTCTGATTTTGTGACCGATGTTAATGTTACAGACAGCCTGATGGCATATATCGCTTACGGCATAAGCGGAATAGAGGCCGCGCCTTTGGGCAGTGCGTACGACTATACCGCTACCTATCACTATATTCAGGAAAATACCGTCACCAAGGAGCAGGCGTATATAGTTGCCGAAAACGGTGTGATAGTATCGGTATATTGGGGAACGGAAAATCCCGCCGAATGTTACACCCTCATAGGTGACGTCAGCACCCGTATAGACGGGCTTATGAACGACCTCACCCTCGGTGAGATTATAGATATCAGCCCGGAGAATACCATTTTATACGCGCTTTCAGACTCAACGATAAACAGCCTCAGCGCCGATATTGAACAGCTCAGTATTCAGCAGCTCTTTGCCTCCGATATATACGGCAAGGACGCTCCCGAAATTGTTGAGGAGAGCGAGTTTACAGCTGAATATATTTACTACACAATAGCCGAAGACGGGGAATTCGTACTTGCCGGCAATGGCGGAAAGCTTACGCAGTGGCAGGAAGGAATTTATACTTACGGCTCAACTACGGGTGTGTGGAAATTGTTGCTCTACACTGGTACCGCAGGTGAAATTGTTTATACTGTGAACGATGTTGTAGAACTTCAGGTGAATGTGCTCAATAATTTAAAGACCTTTACAATTTCTCAACTTGCAGAAATAGGGGTAATCGAAGGCACTTTCAGCGAAGAGATTGGCAACATGACCATTCAGGAGGCAGTAAATAATCTTCAGCTCAGATACAACTGAGGCGCAATTCGATGTTTGGCTTTTGTAAAGGATTTTGATATGTAATTATGAATGGCGGGGCGGCGCAATTTTTGCGCCGCCCCGCCAGACTTATCTGACCACCTTATGCCGAACTTTGCCGCCCGACTTAATTTTCAGCTTTGCAGTCTATTATGTGAATGTATATGAAGCTAATTTTCTGCCGTTTGCTGCAAGATGTCGGATAGATTTTTGTATTTTAAGGTAAAGGTGCTTGCCGAAGTTTTTTTGTATATGTCGGTTTGCCGCATTTTAATTTTTGGGTATTTTTGAGCATTAGTGCCCGTTTTGGGCGTAATTTTACTGTTAAATACACCGCAATTTTGCAGGTGCGCGCTATTTTTATTTGACATTTTTTTTATAATATAGTAATATTGATAAGCTGATTTATTGTCCGCAGCGGGCAACAGTCGGCGCGCGGCTTGCCGCGCTTACCTTGCGTGCGTATTATGGCACGCCGAATAAGACCGGGAGGTAAAAAACATGAAATCTTACGAAATGCTTTATGTCATCGACAATTCTGTTGCCGAAGAAGCAAAAGACGCCCTTGTAGCTAAGTTCGAAGGCATCGTAACTTCTATGGGCGGCGAACTCGTTTCGACGGACAAGTGGGGTTCGAAGAAGCTTCCTTATGCTATTCAGTATAAGAACGAAGGCTTTTTTGTACTTATGAAGTTCAATTCCGAACCCGCAGTTGTTAACGAGTTAGACAGAATTGCAGGCCTTTCAGATGAGATCCTCAGAAGAATGATAGTCAAGGCTTAAGTTCTTTGCGAATTGCTCTGTAAAAATTTTTCAGCGCAGCGCTCTTTTAAGAAAAAATTAGAGAGTGCGTTATGCGCGCCTGTTTGTTCAAACTACTGCCATTTAACAGGGGTAAACAATGAATAAGGTATTTTTAATCGGTAATTTAACGCGCGACCCCGAGCTTTCAGAGACGCAGTCAGGCGTATCTGTCTGCCGTTTCGGAATAGCGGTAAACCGCCGCAGCGGTTCTTCCGATGGCGAGCGCAAGGCCGATTTCTACAATGTAACCGCATGGCGCGGTCTGGGCGAAACTGTTGCCCGCTACGCCAAAAAAGGCAACAAGGTTGCCGTGTTGGGTAATATCGAACTCAGAACTTATGAAGACAGAGACGGTGTAGAGCGCACGTCGGTGGACGTAATCGCTCAGGACGTCGAATTCCTCACTCCCCGCGGCGCGCAGGAAGATATGGGTGACTATTCAGCTCCTGCCCCTCACAGCGAGAAGAAGAAGCCTTCGCTGCAGTCGTTCGACGACGACAGCGACATTCCGTTCTGATTTACCGTGCGGCGCATGCCGCTTATAAGCTCGCCGCGCGTTGCGGACTGAGCCAATAAATTGGAGGTTTTATTATGGAAGAAAATAAGCCCGTAAGAAAGAATTATAAAAAAACATCTCGCAAAAAGGTTTGCGTTTTCTGCCAGGAAAAGGTAGAAGTTATAGACTATAAGGACGTCGCTCGTTTAAAGAAGTTTATCACCGAGGGCGGCAAAATAGTTCCCCGCCGTATGAGCGGTACCTGCGCAAAGCACCAGCGCGAGCTTTCAAAGGCCATCAAAAGGGCGCGTGTTGCAGCCCTCCTTCCTTTCAAGGGAGAGTAAAAAATCTGTTCGGATTTTTCTGCCGTGCAAAGAATTTCTTGCCGTGCAATAAAGTCCGCTATTTGGTCTTGCCATAAAATGCTCAGGCGGCAATTTATTATTCCGCCTGCGTTTCGGCGCAAAATTATAATAAGTTTTAAAGTCCTGCGTATTCCGCAGGACTTTTTTATAGCAAAAATTCAGTCAGTCACCGAAGATTTTATCTATATAATTCTTTATATAAAAAGCCCTGCAAGTTTGTTGCAGGGCAATTGTGTTTTATATAATTTGTCGATACAGTTATCGCTTGCGGAGCGGGTTGTGTAAATCCTTTAAACGGTACTTTTTGCAGTGCGCTTACTGCAGGGCGGTAACGTACTTACCGTCAGTCAGTTATAGTGGCGCGGGCCAAAGATGGAAGTGCCGAGGCGCACCATATTGGAGCCGCACTCTACGCACAGTTTCCAGTCGCCGCTCATTCCCATAGAAAGGTACTTTATGTTTTCGTCTTTCTCGCGCAGCCTTTCAAAAAGCGTTCGCATGTTCTTAGCCAGAGTGCGCAGAACGGCTTGGTCGTCGGTCAGCGGCAGCATTGCCATAAGCCCCTTTATATTAAGCGCGGGCAAAGCTGAAATTTTATTGTAAGCCTCTTCGCCTTCCTCGTATGCAAAGCCGCCCTTGTTCTCTTCGTTACCTATATTTATCTGTATCAGACAGTCAGATGTCACGGCGGCGCGCTCGCTGCGCTTGGAAAGCTCCTCGGCAAGCTCCATTCTGTCCACCGACTGGTAGAGGTATGTTCTGCCGATAAGGTACTTTACCTTGTTCAGCTGCAGGTGTCCAATAAAGTGGCGGTTGGGGTTTCCGGTGATGTAATCATACTTGTCTCTGAACTCCTGAACGTGATTGTCGCCTATGTCGGTAATTCCCGCAGCAATGGCGCGGTTGATGTCTTCCACGGTCTGCGTCTTGACGGCGGCTACCAGAGTCACCTTTTCGCCAAATGGATTTTCGCCAATTTCATTCAGCAAATTTTTAACGTTTTCTTCTATCATACAGTGTTTTTCCTTGATTTGCGCCGCGCAGGAATAATTGCCTGCGCGGCGCTATTTAATCAGTCTATATTTAATATTACAAGTTTTATATGCTATTAGATATAATTTTGCAATTATATCTTGTCACAAATTAGTTGTGCCATCTCGCTCCCGAGCACTTTTTTGCAGCCCTCGCTGTAAATATCTGCCGTGCGCCAGCCCTCTTCCAGCACGCTCTCTATTGCGCCGACTATTGCGTCGTATTCTTTTGCCAGGCCGAAGCTGTCGCGTAGCATCATTGCGGCTGCAAGTATGGTGGCAATGGGGTTGGCAACGTCCTGCCCTGCAATGTCGGGAGCAGAACCGTGAATGGGCTCGTACAGTCCGCGCGTGCCGTCGCCAAGGGAGGAGGAGGCCAGCATGCCTATCGAGCCTGTCACCTGCGCCGCCTCGTCAGAGAGAATGTCGCCGAAGATGTTGGATGTGACAACCACGTCGAACTGGGCGGGGTCTTTTACAATCTGCATTGCCATATTGTCCACAAGCACGTCGCGCACCTCTATTTCGGGGTAGTATTTGGCCGCGTACTCGTGCACTGTTCTGCGCCACAGGCGCGAACTTTCAAGCACGTTTGCCTTATCTACCGAAACAAGCTTTTTGCTGCGCTTTAAGGCAAGCTCGCAGGCTATTTTGGTTATGCGATCTATTTCAGTCACGGAATACTTTTCGGTATCCCAGGCAAATTCAACGCCATCCTTTTCGCCGCGGCCGCGCTCGCCAAAGTAGATGCCACCCGTGAGCTCGCGCACTATAATTATCTCTATGCCGTCTTTTACGAGCTCGCTCTTTAAAGGGGAGGCGTCGGCAAGGCTCTTCCACAGCTTTGCGGGGCGTATGTTGGAGTACAGCCCCATAGCCTTGCGTATGCCCAGAAGTCCCTTTTCGGGGCGCTTGTCCACGGGCATATTGTCCCATTTGTAGCCGCCTACTGCGCCAAGGAGTACGCTGTCGGATGCAAGGCAGCCCTCTACTGTAAAATCGGGCAGCGGAGTGCCGTAGCCGTCTATGGCCGCACCGCCTATAGGAAGCTCTTTGAAGTTGAAGGTGTGATTGAATTTTTTGCCGATTTTATATAGCACTTTGATTGCGCCTGCGCATATTTCGGGACCTATGCCGTCGCCCGCAAGCACTGCAATATTGTAGTTCATAATTTTTCCCTCCGCCGTATCTGTATGTCAGTGCGGCGCATATTTTGCTTTTTTATCGAAGCGGCGCGGCGGCATTTTGCCGCC